>JBPCUI010000127.1:0-3164 GCA_051011235.1 Flavobacteriaceae bacterium | reverse complement strand
CAATTGTACTACTTTGGTCTCTTTAGGCTCCATACGGACTTTCAGCTTTTCGTTGAAATCTTCAAAATACCCATGCGGCGCCGTGAATCCTTCTTTATCAGCCATTGTATGGGATTCTTCCCCAATCTTATCCATGATACGGTCCGTGAGCTTATCAAAGTAGCCCTCCGGTGTATTAAAGCCTTTATGTTCCTTCCAATCTTTCATGTCCAAGGTTTAGACGTCTTTTTCGCCTAATGGTTTAATTTTCTTTCAAATAGCTTTCAATTTTTTTTACTGCCAAATGGTAAGAAGCTTTTAGTCCGCCTACCGAGGTTTCCAGTATTTCTGAAATTTCTGCATACTTCAGTTCCTCAAAATATTTCATATTGAAGACCAGCTTTTGTTTTTCAGGTAAAGTTGCAATTGCTTGTTGCAGTTTATACTGAATTTCATCACCTTCAAAAAAAACATCGGCCTGTAAATTGTTTGCCATACGTTCTTGCAGGGCCTCAGAATTTACGCCAAGTTTCCTGGATTTTTGTTTTAGGAAGGTGAGCGATTCATTCGTTGCGATGCGATACATCCAGGAATACAGTTTACTGTCGCCCTTAAATCCATCAATACTTCTAAATACTTTAATGAACGTATTCTGCAGGACATCGTCTGCATCATCATGATCCAGTACAATCCTACGGATATGCCAGTACAATCGTTCTTTATAAGAGTTAATCAATAACTCGAACGCTTTGGACTGGGTATCTTTTTGCTTTAGCTGTTTAACTAACGTTTCTTCGGCAATCAATGTCAGTTTGTTATAAGGGTAAGACCACTATTTTTTCCAAAGGTTTAATTCCTTTCAACCTATATAACGCACATATTAACCAATAGTTTGCATCTCCACCAACTTTTTATAGGTACCCTTTTTCTCCATAAGGGCCGAATGGTTCCCTTCTTCAACTATTTTTCCCTTCTGTAAGACAAGGATATGATCTGCATTTTGGATAGTAGATAATCTATGCGCAATAACAACAGAAGTACGGTTCTTCATTAAATTTTCCAATGCCAGTTGTACCAATCGTTCACTTTCCGTATCCAGAGCTGATGTAGCTTCATCCAGGATCAATATAGCTGGATCTTTCAGGACTGCACGTGCTATTGCCAATCGCTGTTTCTGACCGCCACTCAGCTTGTTACCACCATCGCCGATATTGGTATCATAGCCTTCCGGTAATTCCATGATAAACTCATGGGCGTTGGCCACTTTTGCTGCTTCTGTTATCTCATCACGGGAAGCACCCTCTTTTCCGAGGCCTATATTCCAGGCCACTGTATCATTAAAGAGGATAGAATCTTGTGTGACCATACCGATCAGCTTGCGGAGCGATTTTTTTGATATCTTTTTGACGTTGGTGTCATCAATGAATAGGGTTCCTTCATTTACATCGTAAAAACGAGCTAATAGATTAGCCAGCGTACTTTTGCCACTACCTGATTGTCCCACCAGGGCTACTGTCTTGCCTTTATAGAGTTCAAAATCGAAATCTTTAAGTACCCACTGATCTTCATATCTAAAAGAGATCTCATTAAAATGGATGTTTTTATCGAAGCTCATTTTATCGATCGGATTCTCCGCGTCTTTGATGGGATTAGGTGTTTCCAGGATCTCCAAAACCCTTTCTGCGGCCGCATTCCCCTTTTTAACGCCATAGGAAGCCTTGCTAATGGCCTTTGCAGGGGTTAAGATATTATAGGCCAGTCCCATATATGCAATGAAGGAGGAAGGATCAAGCACTTTGTCGATCAATACCATCCGGCCGCCATACCATAAAAGGACACCTATTACTAGTATTCCCAGAAATTCCCCTAGAGGAGAAGCCAGGTTCTGCCTGTTTAATAAACTATTTGAGAATTTAAAAAACCTGTTTGTCGAGCGACGAAAATGTTTAGAAAACCTGCTTTCACTGGTAAATGCCTTAATGATACGTAGCCCGGTAAGAGTTTCTTCCGTTATCGAGAGAAATTCGCCTTGTTCCTTTTGTACGCGCGCCGACTTCTTTTTTAATGATTTCCCTACCCGTGAAATGATAAAGCCTGCAACAGGAATAAATATGAAGACGAAGAATGTGAGTTTAACACTGATGAAGAACATTATGGCAATGGTGAATATAATTGTCAGGGGCTCTCGTATTATTAATTCCAGGATAGATAGGAAGCTATGCTGAATTTCCAATACATCTGAGGTTATTCTTGCGATCACATCTCCTTTGCGTTTTTCGGTGAAATAAGAAACAGGCAGGTCTGTGATCTTGTCATACATGGCATTTCTTAGATCTTTCAATACACCGTTTCGCAGAAAGGTGATAAAATACATTGCCAGATAATTGAAGATATTTTTTAATAGGAATAAGATTAATACCAAGCCGATTACGAGCACTAATCCCTTCATTTCATCATCACCAGAAAATTGGGTTACGTGGTAATTAATGTAGTTCTGAAGAAAATCTTTTGCCTGTCCCATCCCTGTATATACAGGCTCTGCCGAAACTTTCTTGGATTGATCAAAAAGCACATCCAACATAGGAATTAAGGCAGCGAAAGACAAAGCACTGAATAAGGCATATAGAATATTAAAAAATATATTCAGGAAGCCATATTTGCGATACGGGATCGCAAAGCGCAATATTTTCTTGAAATAATCCATTAACCGACGTTGAGTTCTCGTGTAATCCGATCAAGTTTATCATTAAGGGCTGCATGCACCTGTGAATAATTCGAAGCATTTGCCAGTGGAGCATTCACACTCATATAAAATTTGATCTTCGGCTCTGTACCGCTTGGTCTGGCCGCTATACGTGTTCCATCTTCTGTAGTATAGATCAGGACGTTAGATTTTGGTATATCTATAGGTGTTACAGTGCCATTACCTGGATCGGTGGAGGTACTTGAATTGTAATCGTCTATTCGGATAACAGGCGATGAGTCAATTGACTTCAAAGGATTTTCTTTAAAATCGACCATCATTTGTCGTATCTCTTCCGCGCCCTGGATCCCTTTTTTGGTCAAAGAGATTAATTTTTCCTGATAGCAACCGTATTTTACAAATGCATCCAGCAAAGCCTGATAGAAAGAACTACCACTTGCTTTTTTCTCTGCGGCAATCTCGCAGGCCAACAGGGTAGAAG
>JBPCUI010000126.1:0-4981 GCA_051011235.1 Flavobacteriaceae bacterium | reverse complement strand
ATACGGAAATGGTCCCATCCCGAGTACACCATTTTCGCTTTGAAATTCAACACTTATATCCGATCTTACAAAATTGGCTACCAATGTCGGGATACCGATACCGAGGTTCACATAGTAACCGTCTTTTACCTCACGCGCTATTCTTTTTGCTATTCCGTTCTTTTCTAACATCAGTTAGTGTGTCTTACTGTAATTTGTTCTATTCTTTTTTCATAGCGGGCTCCCTGGAAAATACGCTGCACAAATATTCCCGGTATATGAATTTCATTCGGATCCAAATATCCTGCCGGATGAAGTTCCTCTACTTCTGCCACGGTAATCGCAGAGGCACCGCACATGCAGGGATTAAAATTCCTGGCAGTCCCTTTAAATACTAAATTACCTGCCTCATCTCCTTTCCATGCCTTAACAAATGAAAAATCTGATTTATAAGCGTACTCTAAAACGTACATCTTTCCATTGAACTCCCTGGTTTCTTTTCCTTCTGCCACTTCTGTCCCATAGCCAGCTGGAGTGAAGATTGCAGGAAATCCCGCCTGAGCTGCTCTGCATTTTTCGGCCAATGTGCCCTGTGGTGTGAGTTCTACTTCGAGCTCTCCGTTCAGCATCTGTCTTTCGAATTCATCATTTTCACCTACATAGGACGATATCATTTTGCGGATCTGTCTTTTTTGCAACAACAGGCCCAATCCAAAATCGTCAACACCGGCATTATTGCTGATACAGGTAACGTCCTTAATTCCAAGGCGCACCAGTTCGGCGATGGCATTCTCTGGTATTCCGCAAAGTCCGAATCCTCCCAGCATAAAGGTCATGCCATCCTCAACCCCCAGAAGTGCTTCACCAGCGTCTGCAACAGTTTTTCGTATCATTTTACAGAAGATCTAATTCAAGTACTAAGGTGCCTTGAAGTAATACTACTAATTTACATCTTTAGAAAGAATAATTTCGCGGAATCAGAGGGAAGTTGCACAATAATTGATCAGAAATCCAAATCATCGAGATCATCTTCCAGGTCTTCATTGATCTCGGTTTCATCGACATTCTTAGTACAGCTCACGTTTATTGAGAGTTTTTCCGGTTTGATAAATTCCGCTTCCGAAATTCCAAGCTCATCAATGTTATAATTTTCCCGCATATACAGGGCCCAAATTGGTAGTGCCATGGATGCTCCCTGACCATATACGAGGCTTTTGAAATGTGTAGACCTATCTTCCCCTCCTACCCAAACACCGGTAACGAGGTTGGGTACCATCCCCATAAACCAGCCGTCGCTCTGGTTTTGTGTGGTTCCAGTTTTACCGGCAATCGGATTGGTAAATTGATAGGGGTACCCGGTAATAATTTCTTTGTAAACCCTTTGCTCTTTAAGACTGCTGTGGCGCAGTCTCATACCGGACCCTCCTTCGGTAACCCCCTGCATCAGATTAATCATTGCATATGCGACATCCTTGTTCAGCACATCTTTTGTCTCTGGTACATATTCATAGAGTACAGTACCATTTTTGTCCTCAATACGGCTAACCATTACCGGTTTTACATAAACCCCCTGATTGGCAAATGTGCCGTAGGCCCCTACCATTTCATAGATATTTAATTCCGGAGTCCCGAGTGCGATCGACGGTACTTCAAGAATTTCATTCTTGAATCCAAGTTTCTTTACTATCGATACTACCGGTTTGGGTCCAATTCGATCTATTAGTTGCGCCGTAACAGTATTTATAGAGTTAGCCAGGGCATGCTTTAGAGTGTACATATTGCCAGAGTATTTCCCATTTGAATTCTTAGGGCACCAGGGTTCGGGATTACCATGTTTATTTGCTTCTATGCAATACTGACTGTCTGGCAAGGAGTCACAGGGTGAAAGTCTTAACTGATCGATGGCTGCGGCATAAACAAAAGGTTTAAATGTAGAACCCGCTTGTCTGGCTCCCTGTATAACATTGTCGTACTGGAAATGCTTGTAATTGATACCTCCCACCCAGGCCTTCACATGACCGGTTTGAGGCTCCATCGACATCATGGCGGCCCTTAAAAAAGTTTTGTAGTATCGGATAGAGTCGAGAGGCGTCATTACCGTGTCCTTCTCATGGGTCTCACTCTCCCAATCGAATACCGTCATCTCAGTTTTTTGCTTAAATGAGTCTCTGATTTCTTTCTCTGAATCGCCCCTTCTCTTCATAGCCCTCCATCGCTCGGAGTTCTTCATCGCTCTTTCCATGATTCCGTCTCTCTGGGCTTTGTCCAAATCTAAAAATGGTGTAGTAGGATTTCTTTGAGGCGTATTCTGAATAAAGAATTCGGCCTGCAGGCGTTTCATGTGTTCCTCCACCGCACTTTCCGCATTGGCCTGCATTCTAGAATCAATAGTTGTATAAATCTTAAGGCCATCGAGATAGATATTCCATTTACCTTCATCTCCGTTGTCTTCGATTTTCGGATTCTCCTTGATCCATTGTTTAAGGTACTTTTGAAGATACATTCTAAAATAAGTTGCCAGGCCTTCCCGATGCGACTCAGGGCTGAAATTAATGTCCATCTTTAATCTCTTGAGTGAATCTGCTTCAGCCTCTGTGATAAAATCATATTTGGCCATTTGACCCAGAACTGTATTCCTTCTATTAAAGACAAGTTCCGATCTGCGAATTGGATTGTACAAGGAAGAGTTTTTTAGCATCCCCACAAGTACTGCAGATTCTTCTGTCTTTAACTGAGCCGGTTCTTTGCCAAAATAGATCCTGGCGGCCGACCGTATACCGTCTGCATTAAAGCCAAAATCATAAATATTCATATACATGGCAATAATTTCCTCCTTGGTGTACTGTCTTTCCAACCTTGTGGCAATTACCCATTCTTTGACTTTTTGGATAATTCTCCCCACACCGCCACCCGATATTTTTTTTGTAAATAACAGTTTTGAAAGTTGCTGAGAGATTGTACTTGCGCCTCCCCGTGTTCCAAGGAAGACCATGGCCCTTACGGTTCCGCGTGCATCTATGCCTGAATGCTCGTAATACCTTGCATCTTCAGTAGCTACCAAGGCATTTATCAGGTTTTGTGGTAATTCTTCAAAAGGCACCCAGGTGCGGTTATCATCCAGATAAAGTTTCCCAAGTGTTTCCCCATCGGAAGAAATAATTTCCGTCGCCAGGTTGGTCTGTGGGTTCTCGAGACGTTCGAATGTGGGCATTTCACCAAATGCACCCCAGGAGGCCAGTAAAAAAAGTATTATTACGGATAACAAGCCTGCCCCAAATAAAATCCAAAATCCTTTTATAAAAGGATAGAAACTATTCGATTTCTTCTTCGTTCTTTTTTTAGCCATTATTCTTTACGACGTTCGATTTCAATTCCAACGTCTGTAATTCCATTTAAATTGACAATTCCATTTACCTGCCCGTTCTGCCGCATCGCGTGAGAAAGCTGTATTGTATATACGCCCGGATTCGAAAAAACGATGTTTTCTTTGTACCAGAGTTTATTTTCCAGAACACTTCCACTCCCCTTTCCTAACCATTTCCCATCCGGTTTAGCCATCTCGTATTCCAGCGTATCACGAATGATCTGATTATCTGGAGAACTGATCTCTGCTATCAGGAATAAATTACTGTAGGGGAAAGTATTGTCGTTCCTAACCATGATGAAGATATCATGTGGCATCACCGAGTCCAGTTCAGCAACATGAAATTCCATGACATCTCCTCTGTTCCATATACCATTGGTGGTAGCCTTAAACTCGGAATACACCAGAGCATCGTTACAACTAACCAGAATCAGGAAGATGAAGGAAAAATAAAATTTATTATGCATTCTTTGCGCGGCTTTTTCTAGACGACCTCTGATTTTTATTTCTGTTCCTTTTCTTTTTACGCCTCGGTCTGTCAAAACGAGTAAGACTGTCCTGTCCTACTACATTTTCAAAAATCAGGTTATCCTCCTTTAAGTTATCGGCGGCATATTCTTCCAACCCTGTCACTTTCCGCTTTAGTTTGTTGGATTCGATAATCTGATGGACTTGTTCCTTGGTCAATGCGTGCCAGGTAGATGGATCCGCCTTATACGAGTACCAAAGTATTCCCTTAAAAATATCGGCTTTCTGGCAAAATGCCAGTCCTTGTTCTGTTTCGAGTTTTACATCCTGACCCGGAAAGTCTTTAAGGGCCTCCATATACAAATCAAGTTCGTAATTGAGGCAACATTTTAATTTGCCGCATTGCCCGGCGAGCTTTTGCGGGTTTAACGATAGTTGTTGATACCTTGCCGAGGAGGTGCTAACCGATCTGAAATCGGTCAGCCAGGTAGAGCAGCAAAGTTCCCTGCCGCAAGAACCGATGCCTCCAAGTCTTTGAGCCTCTTGCCTGTAGCCAATTTGCCTCATTTCGATCCGAATACCGAAGGCTTTGGCCATATCTTTAATGAGTTGACGGAAATCGACCCGTTCTTCCGCAGTGTAATAAAAAGTAGCTTTGGAACCATCACCCTGAAACTCTACATCTGAAATCTTCATCTGCAGACGCAAAAGAATAGCCATTTCCCGAGCGCGCTTTTTTATCTCTTCTTCCTTATTGCGGCATTTTTGCCATTTGTCGATGTCCTTTTGGGTAGCTTTTCGGTAGATTTTAGGCAATTCTTCATCGTGCTCGAGTTTTTTCTTCCTCATCTGAACTTTTACAAGTTCCCCTGTGAGTGTCACGATGCCCACGTCGTGTCCCGACTTAGACTGTGTGGCAACAATATCGCCAATGGAGATACTAATGTTCTCTGTATTTCTGAAAAATTCCTTACGGCTATTCTTAAAACGGACCTCTATTCCGTCAAAGGTTTTAGCCCCATCAGGCAGGGACATATTGGAAAGCCAATCGAATACGGTTAATTTATTACATCCATCGGTACCACAGGTACCATTATTCCTGCATCCGTTCGGCTGTCCCCCCGAAGTGGTTGAACAACTGTTACAACCCATATTTTTTATCTTGATTTG
>JBPCUI010000125.1:0-3856 GCA_051011235.1 Flavobacteriaceae bacterium | reverse complement strand
GATAGTCAGAGTTGTTAATCTGAATAGTATTCACACTACCATCCGATTGAAGAACTCCTGGTAAGATATATGTATTTTCTCTATCTACAGTTTCAACAGTAAGGCCCCTTCCGAGAAGAGCTGAAGCTGTTTGAGACCAAATATCACCTCCGTCTACATAATTAAATTGGAAGCCGAACGTGAAATTCTTGTACGAGAATGTATTGATCATATTTGCCAGAAAATCTGGATTAGGATCACCAATAATTCCGTCGTTAGCGGCCTGAAAATATCTACCATCTGATCCAACAAGTAAATTACCATTGGCATCCCTGGCGTTTCGTGTTCCGAAGAATACTCCCAGAGGCTCGCCTGGTATGGCTGCATTCCCCAGGTTAGAGAATCCTGAATACACAACCTGATCTGTATCTAACCCAAGGTCTTCTACAGTAGTTTCGTAAGTTGTGAAGTTAACACTGGTCTTCCAGTCAAATCCTCCTTCTTGTGAAGCTCTGAACCAATTGACACTTAAATCAGCCTCAATTCCTTCAGACTTGATCTCACCGATGTTCGTAGCAGAAACCGTAAACCCAGTTGCTGGATCCAGCGGCCTGTCGAGAATCAGGTCATTGGTCTTTCTTGAATATGCTGATATATCAAAAGTAATTTTGTTTTTCCACCAGCGTGACTCTATACCTACCTCAATTTCTTCGAGTGTTTCCGGCTTTAAATCCGGGTTTCCTAAACGTACACCCGTTGTATTGGATACTATATTTGAACCGGTAGCATCCTGAAAATCACGAACGTCCAAAGTTAAGGTATTCGCTACGGGATAGGCCGATGATTCAAAGTTAGCAGATACACCGATACCACCTCTTACTTTCAGGTAGTTCAGTACATTTTCCGATTTAATAGCATCAAAGGTCGTAGTAGGTATCCAGCTTAAACTTGCACTGGGATAAAATTGCGCCCTGTTTTCTTTGGAGAAATTTGATACCCAATCATTTCTACCTGCAACAGACAAGTAAACTTGATTATCATAGTCTACATCAAATTGCGCAAAGAGACCCATAATGTTTCTTTCCTGAAACGATTGAATAGGTACAGTATTTGCAAAGTTAAAATGCCTTAGAACACCAAATACCTGTTGTCCGTTACTGGCGGCTCCATTGGAGTCGAATATATTCCTTCTGGATGTTCCACCGACATTAAAAGTAAGTCCAAATAGATCACTCAGGTCATAATCGCCGTTAACGGTAAGAAAATGATCCCAAATAGTATTGGTATTGTTCCAGGTCTCATAGATACCGCTTAAAATTAAAGCACTTCCATTACCGGGAACACCACCTCTGTTTTGAAAATTGGTATTGTTTTCACTATAAATATCTAAACCTGTTCTCCAAAGAACATTTAGGTTATCATTAATATCATATTGTAGTGAAACCTGGCCGAAAGTACGATCGGTCTCCTGACTAACCCCAGCGTTGTTCAATGTCCAAAGAGGATTCTGAATATCATCATTCTGTCTGTAATATACACTGCTACCAGTAATAGGATTCTGGAAAGGCAGCCCTAGAAGGTCTACACTACGAGGAGTGTAAAATACATCACTAAAAATAGATGATCCCCCACCTTGTGTTCCACTACCTGTTGACAATGCAACCGGAGGTGATACAAATTTAGTTCTCGAATAATTTAAAGTACCTGAAGCGGTAAAATTATTGCTGAGTTTAGCGCGACCACCAACGGAAAAGTTATTTCTGATAACCTTGTTTCCAGGCGTAAAGCCTTCGTCGTTCAGGTGTCCGTAATTTACATTATAACCAATTGTACCATCTTCATTTGTTCCGTTAACGTTTATAGAGGTATTGGTAACAACACCTTGTCTGAAGAACTCAGTAACATTGTTATACGGACGCCATTGGTATTTAGCATTGGCAAATTCCGGAAAGGCAGCCAATGTTGAAGGGGTCAACTTATATGTTGTTGAGAATGGGTGATCAAGTAATCCCTGATCATCAATTGCAGATTGTCTGCCCCATCCTGCAGGACCATCCCTATCAAAAGAAGGACCCCAGTTGGAGAAGAACCACCCAAAGTTTTGATCAAATCCATTACCGTATTGATTCTGGTAATCCGGAAGTGACGCTATCTCGTTAAAAAAGAGAGATGTACTAACGGTGATCTCGGTTTTTTTCGGACCTGCAGCTCGTGCTGAGCCTCCTTTAGTGGTAATAAGAACCACACCGTTCCTACCTTGAGAACCGTATAGTGTTGTAGCGGCCAGTCCCTTAAGAATGTTTACACTCTCAATATTATTGGGATCCAGATCCAAAAATCTACTTGAACCACTATTACCCTCAATAAAATCCTGACGATCTCCACCTCGACCACTTGAATTCTGGTCGGAACTAAATGGCACGCCATCTACGATGAATAGAGCCTGGTTTGAGGAACTAAATGTACTCAATCCACGAATGATCACATTCGTACCTGATCCAGAGATTCCACTTTGTTGAATGATTTGAACACCGGAGGCCTTTCCCTGAAGCACACGACCTATATCTCCTTCAGGCCTGCTTTCAATCAGTTCCTGGTCAACTTCCGCAGTCGCATATCCAAGCGCTTGCTTCTCCCTTCGAATACCAAGGGCTGTTACCACAACTTCCTCCAGAGCCTGTGCGCTCTCTTCCATCTGCACATTAATGGTATCACCAGCGCCTACAGGTCTGGTGGCATCTTTCTGGCCGATATAGGAGTATTCCAGGACCTGCCCTTCACTGGCCGTAATGGTATAATTCCCATCAAAGTCAGTGGTGGTACCAGTTGAGGTACCCTGAACGAGGACAGTAACACCGATGAGCGGTAGGCCGTCCTGATCGGTCACTGTACCAGAAATCGACTTCTGCGCAAACGCAAAATGCACAACAAACGCCAATAATAGCGTTAAGATTCCATTTAAATTTGTTCTCATTTTATAATTATTTGAATTAGCTAGGCGCTAAAATCCTAATTTCATGTTAATAATCCAAACTAATTTTAATAAAATTTTAGGTTAATGGTTACGATTATAACATGTCATTAAGTTTTTGTTAATATAATTTTTGAATAATTCTGTTAAAAAAATTACAATACTTCTCGAAAGTCCATAAATAGTTGAGGATCGTAAAGATCAGGCTCAACCAAATTGCATTATTCTCAATTGATCTTCTGGCCGACTTTTAATATAAGCACCAAACCGGTAATATGCCCTTGAAATTGGAGCTCATTTAAGGGCCGGTGAAAAGCTGCTATGTATATATATATTAAGGTATAAAAAAAGGAACTGTAAGCCACCTATTTTGGGGTTTTGGAGGGGAATTCCAAAATTCGCGTAAAATTAAAGTGGAGGCATTTGAATTATAACGAATAATTAGTACATTTGCCAGCCCTTAAAAGAGGGTTAGATTTATTAGACAGAAGTTAAGTATGCCAACAATTTCACAATTAGTAAGAAAAGGAAGGTCCACAATTACCAAGAAGAGTAAATCGGCTGCTTTGGATTCGTGTCCGCAGAGAAGGGGAGTGTGTACTCGTGTTTACACCACCACGCCTAAAAAACCTAATTCAGCAATGCGAAAAGTTGCTAGGGTTCGGTTAACTAATGGCAAGGAGGTAAATGCTTACATTCCCGGAGAAGGTCACAATTTACAGGAGCACTCGATAGTATTGGTTAGAGGCGGAAGGGTGAAGGATTTGCCAGGTGTTAGATATCACATTGTTCGCGGCGCGCTGGATACAGCCGGAGTAGCCGGAAGAACGCAACGAAGATCTAAGTACGGCGCCAAACGCCCTAAAAAGGAAATGCAACTTTAAGAAGCAGTAATGAGAAAAAGAC
>JBPCUI010000124.1:0-5629 GCA_051011235.1 Flavobacteriaceae bacterium | reverse complement strand
GAGCAAACGGAATCGATGGTGCTGACGGTGCAGTCGGGCCACAAGGACCGCAAGGACCGCAAGGACCTGCCGGAGCTGACGGTGCGGACGGAACTAACGGAATAGATGGTGCCGATGGCGCTGATGGAGCAGTCGGACCACAAGGACCACAGGGACCTCAAGGGCCTGCCGGTGCGGACGGAACGAACGGAACAAATGGAATAGATGGAGCCGACGGTGCAGATGGTGCAGTCGGACCACAGGGACCGCAAGGACCTGCCGGTGCGGACGGTGCGGACGGAACTGATGTATCAGGGACTACAGGATCCATATTTTTTGCGGGAGCAGATGGTACAATCACTGAAAATAACGGTCAACTATTTTGGGATAACAGTAATAATAGAATAGGTATAGGAAATACAACCCCATCAGAGGCTTTAGACGTCAATGGAACTGGAAGATTCAGGTCTATAAGCGCGGCAGACAATACAGACGATGTTCTTGCCGTGGACGCTAACGGGGTCTTACAGCGATCAAAAATCAATTATGGTGCTCGCTGGACAAATACCAACACAAGCACCAACCTTAACGTAAATGGTACGCTTGCACCCATATTTGGTGCACAGAATTACAATGATGATGCTGCCATTTTATATCAGGCAACCAGTAATACACAACTCACTGTAGGAGCCACAGGAAGATATGATATCAGGGCTAACATATCGCTTATCGGTAACAGTACGCCATCCAATACAAGACAACGAACCAATGTAAATGCCAGGATTGCGGTTAACGGTGTAGCAGTTGGTGCTATTGGTGCTTCGGGTTATATCCGCTGGGCCAGTGGTCATGACCACAGCAGTGTACATGTTAGTGAGATTCTGGACTTAGTTGCTGGCGACCAAATAACTATAATCACATACAGGGAAGCCAATTCGGGTACGGTAAGTTTTAGCGGTTCCGGAGAATCGAGTTTTATGATCAATAAATTGAAGTAATCCATGAAGCAGGGATATCTTTATATATTATTGTTTGTCGGGTTTCTTGGAATGAGCCAGGAAGCTTTTCACAACTATGGAAATGTACAAATCCATGGGGTTGCAGAGGTGGGATTTCACACCAACCTGATCAACGATGGCACTTTTGATCAGAACATGGGACTTGTGGGCTTCTATAAAGATTTGGGACAACTTACTATTTCCGGTGCATATATCCCAGTTTTTTACGACGCTGAGGTAGCCGTGGAGGATGGACTTATTTTAGAAACTTCAGTTGGCGTAAACAATATCGGTAATCTCATCTATGGGAATATCATTACACCGCGGACACAATCATCCGTATATTCCAATTTTATGGATTTCTCATTGTATACCGGAGAAAGTAGTCTTTCTAAGGTAGATGGCTATGCCGCAATTACCAATAAAGAGAGCTTCATCTTTCCAGTAGGGAACCAGGACAGGCTTCGCCCGGTTACCATTGAATCTATGGCCATAAATGCACTGGCCAAATGTGCCTATTTTTTCGAAGATCCCAACGATACCAGCAGTCTTAGTTCTGATTTCAATACAGACAGTAAAGCCTCAGAATATATGACGGTCAGCAATAGAGAATTTTGGAGAGTAGAGGGAGATATACCTTCTTATATAACTCTGACCTGGGACGTATATAGTGATATCCCCGGCCTGGCGGAATACCTGACCGATCTCAAAATTGTTGGCTGGAGCAAGAGCGAAAACCAATGGGTTAATCTGGGTAATACCGCAACAGAAGGCGGTAGGGATTACGGTTCTATTACTTCCGAGATAATTATCCCAAATGATTATGAAATCATTACACTAGGTGGCAACGATGACGCGCTGGAAACTTTCCAAACCATCGAATTGGACAATTACTTCATGACACCGAATGGCGATGGCCAGAACGATCTACTGGAATTGGATGGAATCACGCAATCTCCCAATAATTCTTTACAGATTTTTAACCGATATGGCGTTATGGTCTATTCCATGGACAATTACAGGAATCAATTTGATGGACTTTCTAACAGGGACAGTGCGATGCAACAAGAAGCCGGCTTAGAATCGGGCGTGTATTTTTCTCTCCTTACCACGCACGACCTCCGTCAAAAACATCAGGGATACCTCTATATTTCTAATTGATCTTTTTGTATAATCTGTCTCTGAAGTCAGTTTAAATTCGTTTTAAAAGGACTTAAAAAACGGATTAAATCTCAATTTTATCTATTTGGCCTTATTTTTGAAATACGCTATGACAATGAAATTGCGTTATTTATTAAAATAAGACCACTGAATGATGAATAGAAGATCGTTTATAACACACAGCGGATTATCCGGTTTGGCATTTTGCCTTCTGCCAAATTTTACAATGGCCCAGCAAAGGGAATTTGGCATGTCTGAATTAATGGGCAAGGAAGAAATTGATCTTTACGGCGAGGGTATTGATCTCAGGAAAAAGGCTCATGATGCTTTTGTTGAAATGAGGAATGCCGCTTCAAAAGATGGGATCGATATTAAGATCGTATCCAGCTATAGGAGTTTCGATAGACAGGTGGTAATTTTTGAACGAAAATTTTTAAACTACACCGAAGAACTAGGATTGGAACCGCTTGAGGCGATCGATAAAATCATCGAATATTCCACCATTCCTGGTACCAGCCGCCATCATTGGGGTACTGAAATCGATATAATTGATGCAAACGGCAAAACTGAAGGAGATGTACTGGTTCCCGAAAAATTCCTGTCAGATGGTCCTTTTGGTGATCTTAAGATTTGGATGGACGAGAATTCCCAGAAATTTGATTTTTACCTGGTGTATACGGATGAACCAAAAAGGAGAGGTTTTAAATTCGAACCCTGGCATTATAGCTATGCCCCGCTTTCTATACCGATGCTGACTACCTTTAGAAAAAGAAATATTATGCACTACCTGGAAAAAGAAGATTTTGAAGGGAGAGCGCACTTCACAAATGGCTTTAGCAAAACTTATATCACCGATAATATATTGGATATTAATCCAGCTCTCTTGTAGCAATTTTTGTAATTTATGAGATGTTCTTCTATTGATCAATAATATGAGAGGAGGAAGTTGGAAAATTCGAATTTTTATAGGGCTCGCCATAGTTGCATTCGCACTCATACAGCGGTGCAATAACAAAGAAAAAAATCCTTATACAGGTCGGGTTCAAAATATCAACATGACCGCCGATCAGGAGATCGCCATTGGTTTGCAGAGCGCTCCTGAAATAGCACAGCAACACGGCGGACTTTATCCTGACGAACGTTTCCAGACGCTTGTCGATGCAGTTGGGGCTAAATTGATCAACAATAGCGTTGCCAGGGAAACGCCTTATAATTACGCATTTCACCTGCTTGCAGATGATCGAACCATTAATGCTTTTGCCCTCCCGGGAGGTCAGATCTTTATTACCTACGCCTTGTTTAAACAATTGAATGAAGCTCAGCTAGCTGGTGTGCTAGGCCATGAGATCGGTCACGTGATCGGCAGACACTCTGCAGAGCGAATTGCAGAGACCAATTTCTGGAAGACCGTTGCCATGGGTGCAACCGTCGGTGCGGATGCAGGTGGGGTTGTAGCAGGTATCGGACAGAATACCCTTTTGACAAATGGCCGGGACGATGAACTGGAAAGTGACGATTTAGGAGTACTCTTCATGATCCGATCTGGTTACGATCCGCAGGAGATGATACAGGTAATGAAAATTCTAAAAGAAGCAGCTGGTCCGAACAGGGTCCCGGAATTTCAAAGTACCCATCCCGATCCCGACAATCGAATTGAAAAAATCAGGAAAGCGATCGAAAAATACGGTGGAATGCAACCCTGAGGTACTTTCAACCCATTTTCTAGTTAATTTGTCTAATTTTTATATATTTGATTTAACTCCCAATCTGATCATTCTTCCGATTTAACCCTTATAGCTTTGATTTTTCGAAAATGAAACTATATGGGAACACTATTACACTTTAAGCAACTTTATGTAAATGCATTTGACGACTGTAAGCCGGAGATCTTGGTATACCTCTTAAAAGTATACTCCTTTTTCTGTGCACTAATGTTGGTGATGGCCGTTTACGCCTTTTTATACAGGGCATTTACCGGCTTTGAATTTTAGACTCTTTTACTTGAACACCACAAGCTTAGAAAACCAAAAACCCTGACTCTACGGTCAGGGTTTCTTTTCTTGATGAATAAACACTGGTTACTTTTTCTTCATAGCAGCATCCAGAACAGCTAAAGCTTCAGTAGCCTTTGACCTCTCTGCATACATTTTAGCAGTTAATCCTCTGTCACTTTTTACTTTTAGATTTGCCCCGTCTTCAATTAGTATTTGTAAGATTTCGGCCTTGTTGTACCTTGCGGCGAACATTGCCGGAGTTAATCCTACAGATTTCGCGTTAATGTCTTCCCCCAGTTCGATTAATTTTTTTACTGTATCGACATCCCCATTCATAATAGCTTTACAAAATGGATTTACATCATAGCTCACCGATGTAGTAAGCTCTGTAAGAGGTTCATTAACTGTTGAGTTGTAGATGGCATAAATACCAGTTACCGCCATTAAACAAAGGGCGGCCGCAGTCAGAATTGTTTTTCTCATGATGATTAATTGTTTAATTGATGAATAATAGTTGATTTATAGAACTACGTGTTCTTATAAAGATAGACGCCAGTATCTGTCATTTGTTTCACCATTAACACTTATATAACTTAAGTTTAACAAGACCGATCGGTCAGGCGTTAATTTCTTAACAATGACCTTCTACTGAGACCGTGTTTGAAAAAAGCGACATAAAAAAATAGCAAACCATTCCATTTCGCATTATTTTTGAAATTTTGGCAAATATCGTATTCCATGAATAAGAAAGTAATACTCATGATTCTGGATGGGTGGGGAATATCTCCGGATCCCAAAATATCAGCAATCGAAAATGCAAAAACACCTTTCGTTGATTCCCTCTATAAAAACTACCCGCATACAACACTTCTGACCGATGGTTTGAATGTTGGATTACCTGGAGGACAAATGGGTAATAGCGAAGTAGGTCATATGAATTTGGGTGCCGGCCGAATTGTTTATCAGGACCTTGTTAAGATCAATCGCGCTGTTGAAAAGGATACCTTGAAAGATGAGGTAGCCCTCACTCAGGCATTTAAATTTGCCAAAGAAAAGGATGTCTCCGTCCATTTACTCGGCTTGGTTAGTGACGGAGGAGTACACAGTCATATCAACCATCTAAAAGGGCTCATTGATGTAAGTAATCAATTTGGTATGCAAAAAACTTATGTTCATGCGTTTACCGATGGAAGGGATGTAGATCCGAAGAGTGGAAAAGCTTTCCTTGAAGATATCACCGCCTATGCAAGGGAAAGAAACGCTAGCCTGGCCTCTGTGGTAGGTCGCTATTACGCAATGGATCGTGATAAAAGATGGGACCGGGTGAAATTAGCTTATGATCTCCTGGTCAACGGAACGGGTGAAAAAAGTACAGATATAGGAATCAGTCTCCAAAAGAGTTATGATAAGGATATTACCGATGAGTTTTTAAAACCCATTGTCATGACCGATAATAAGGGTGAACCCCTGACTACCATTAAAAATGGTGATGTTTTA
>JBPCUI010000123.1:0-5306 GCA_051011235.1 Flavobacteriaceae bacterium | reverse complement strand
GAACACAACAAATAAACCCTGGGGTACGATCGAGGAAAACGGTGTGGGTAAATTTTCTGATTTCTCGGAGAAGGCACTAAGAGAAATTAAGGATCTGGGGATTACATATATTTGGTATACCGGTGTACCGCATCACGCCCTAATAACGGATTATTCGGCTTATGGTATATCCGGGGATGATCCGGATGTAGTGAAGGGCAGAGCGGGATCTCCCTATGCCGTCAAGGACTACTACAATGTAAATCCTGATCTTGCCGATGATCCACAGAACCGTCTGGGTGAATGTCAGGAAGGGAGAGAGAGAAGCCATCGGGCAGGGTTAAAAGTTTTAATCGATATCGTCCCGAATCACGTAGCTCGTAACTACGAAGGCGGCTCTACGCCAAAGGGTTTGGAACCATTTGGGGCATCAGATGACAACAGCACAGAATACAAGAGAGATAATAACTATTACTATATACCCGGGGAGTCCTTTCAGGTGCCGGAAAGTCATAATGGTTACCGGCCGCTTGGAGGTGAAGAACATCCTTTGTCCGACGGCAAGTTTCCCGAAGTACCTGCAAAATGGACTGGAAATGGCTCGCGCAAGGCCAAACCTGATATCAACGACTGGTATGAGACCGTTAAGATCAATTACGGTGTGCGTCCGGATGGTTCATTTGATTTCGATATTCTCCCTGAGGAATATCGAAATGAGGATTATAACAGTCACCTGGCTTTCTGGTCTGATAAGGAAGTTCCGGATTCCTGGAAGAAAGTTCGCGATATAGCACTGTATTGGCTGGAGATGGGTGTTGATGGATTCCGGTTTGATATGGCCGAAATGGTACCGGTAGAGTTTTGGAGCTATTTGAACTCACACATTAAAAATAATAATAAAGATGCTTTACTCCTGGCAGAAGTATATAATCCCGGGCTATACCGTGAATATATTTACAAAGGTAAAATGGATTATCTCTACGACAAAGTAGAACTCTACGACAGTATTAAACATATTATGCAAGGACACGGTTGGACGGATCATATTCCGGTTGTTCAGCGGGGGATGGCCGATATTGAACATCAAATGCTGCATTTCCTTGAGAACCATGACGAGCAGCGCATAGCCAGTCCCGAATTTGCCGGAGACGCCAGGAAAGGCATGCCGGCCATGGTTGTTTCTGCTACAATCAGTACATCCCCGACAATGATCTATTTTGGTCAGGAAGTGGGTGAACCGGGGGCCGAGGATGCCGGTTTTGGTGACCCTACAAGGACATCCATGTTCGACTATATCGGGGTGCCCAATCACCAGCGATGGGTGAACAACAAGAAGTTTGATGGCGGGCAACTTTCAGGCGACGAAAAAACCCTTCGGGATTTTTACAGACGGTTGTTGAATTTTACTATTTCAAGTGATGCGCTGATGGGAGCTTATGAAGAAATTCATTTTTACAATAAAGAGCATACCGAAAATTATGATCACCGGGTGATCTCTTATGTCCGGTGGAGTGAGAACGAAAAACTGCTGATCGTAAGTAACTTCGACAGTGAGAAATCATATATCTTCGATCTTAAACTGCCTCCGCATATTGTTGAGAACTGGAATTTAACCGACGCTAGCCATGAGCTCAAAGATGTGCTATACGGAACAACTGCCACGCTGAAAGCTTATGACGGTAAGGCCAGTGTGGAAGTCTCTCTGGAGCCACTTGAGTCATTTATATTTAAGCTATAAAAAAAGCGGATCGGGGGTTTGTTTCCCCGGACCCGCTTATTAATAATTGGCTATTTAGGTTAGCTTGCTGCTGCTTTTGGACCTGTGGCCTTGTAAATCCATCCGATCACTGTACATACAATGGCGAAGAAAACTAATGTGACAACTCCATCTGCCAGGTGTCCGGTAAGGTCCATCAAAGTGGATGTCGCATACCACAATAAGGAATAGGAAATACCTGCAAAAATTCCGACCCAAATTCCAAAACTGAATCCGGATCCTGCACCGTAATCTCCTCCTGCCCATTTACCATAAATTGTACTTAAGGCAAATGAAGCGATAGCGTGACTAACAATTAGGATACCAAAATCGGGCATTTCTCTCATGACATCGGTAATGGTGTGTCCTTCGAAAAATTCGACAAGAGCTGTACCCCAAAGTGCATATCCAACAATGAACATGGTAATTGTTCCACCAAGTGTGGCGAGTAAATTTTGTTTAGTAAACATTATTTAGAAGTTAATTGGTTGATAATATCACAAAGATATTAAAATAAAATTATCATATTAATAATATATTGACTCACTAATGATTATAATTCAATAAATGATAATTTTGCTCAGTTAGAAAGGACTTGTTATAAGTCTGGAATAATTGGCTTCGAAATTGTATTTTTGCCATCATTTCTGAAATTTATTAATTGCATCGCTTTATGATAAAGACGCGAAATTTGCTTACTTTTTTGTTACTTGGAATTGTATTTCAAAGTTGTTCGGACATGTTTCATAAACCATTGGTAATTGGTCATAGGGGTGCTATGGGCCATGAAACTGAAAACTCGCTGGCCTCTGTTCAGAAGGCATTAGACCTGGACGTGGACATGATCGAAATAGATGTATTCAGGATCAGGAGCGGTGAGATTGTGGTATTTCACGATGCGCGTGTAGATCGATTGACCAACGGGGTCGGTGAAATTGAAAGATACAATGTCGTTCAGGCTAAAAACTTGAAATTAGATAGCGTTCACAGAATTCCCTTGCTTCAAGATGTATTGAAACTGATAGATAAAAAAACTCGTTTGAATATTGAACTGAAAGGAGCAAATACATCCGACCGTGTGAACTTTATTATTGAAAACTACATCGAGAATCAGGGTTGGACAAGAGATAATTTCTTGATTTCCAGTTTTAATTGGGACGAATTAAGACAGTTTAGAAAATTCAACAAGGAAATTGCTTTGGCTGTACTTACCGAAGGAAACCCGTTAGATGCCATACCGATCGCCGAAGAATTAGGCGCCGAAGCTATAAATCCATATTACCAAACAATAGATAAGGAAATTCTGAATCAGATCCATGAAGCGGGATTTAAAGTTTATACATGGACTGTCAATGATCCCGCAGACATTGGGAGCTTAAAAAAAATAGGTGTAGATGGGATCATATCCGATTTTCCTGAGCGCGTAAAGTAATGTTTGATGTTATAATTGTAGGTGGTGGCGCAGCAGGATTTTACGGAGCTCTGCATATTGCCAGGGGAAATCCAAAACTTAAGATCGCCATTTTAGAGAAAGGAAGAAACGTGCTTGCCAAAGTAAAGGTTTCTGGTGGAGGACGCTGTA
This sequence comes from Flavobacteriaceae bacterium, assembly GCA_051011235.1. GTDB lineage: Bacteria > Bacteroidota > Bacteroidia > Flavobacteriales > Flavobacteriaceae > JAHEJJ01. Next base: position 1,989 of record JBPCUI010000123.1, on the reverse strand, counting down.
ATGTTACAAATACGATTTTCGAACCTGATCTTCTGGCGGGTTATTATCCAAGAGGCTCTAAAGAATTATTAGGACCATTTTACACCCACAGCAGCAATGATACAGTGTCCTTTTTTGAAGAACACGGGATTCCACTTAAAACCGAGAAGGACGGCAGGATATTCCCCATAACTAATAATTCCAAAACGGTTATTGACTTCTTTCTCAGAGAAGCTACGAAAAGCGGAATTCAAATTATTAAAAACAGCGCTGTGCTGGGAATTGTTCCGCCGTTGAAAAAGAATGAAACTTCTGATCGATTATGGAAGATAGAATCTGCCCGGAAAACCTATAGCGCCAAAACAGTTTTGATAACTACCGGTAACAATGCTAAAATATGGCGTATGCTCGGCCAAATAGGTCATAATATAGTGCAACCCGTACCTTCTTTGTTTAGCTTTAATATTAAGGATAAACGCATTTCAGGGTTACAGGGTATCAGTACAAATGCAAGGGTAACGATCGTTAAAAAGAAATTTACCTCTAAAGAGATTACAGTTGGTCTCAAAAGTGATTTGAGAAGCAAACAACAGCTCAAAGCCGAAGGACCTTTGCTTATTACTCACTGGGGTTTAAGCGGGCCGGCAGTTTTAAAACTATCTGCATGGGGAGCCCGTGAATTATTCGAATACGGTTACAGGTTTAGAATTAAGGTGAACTGGGTACCGGACTATCATCAAAACAGTGTCCCGGATCTGTTGAGACAAGTTAAATCAGTAGAGGGAAAGAAGACCGTTTACAGAACCAACGCCGTTGATATACCCAGAAAATTATGGGGGAAGTTGGTCAGAGCATCAGGGGTTGATCCTACTGCAACCTGGTCTCAAATGAGCACAGCAGACATCGATAGACTGGCATTTATGCTTTCTTCGTCTGAGTTTACAGTTGAAGGGAAAAGTACTAATAAGGAAGAATTTGTTACAGCCGGAGGTGTTGATCTAAAGCAAATAAATTTTAAAACTTTTGGCAGCAAGCTCCATCCGAATTTATACCTCGCTGGAGAAGTCCTCAATATTGACGGGATTACAGGAGGTTTTAATTTTCAATCTGCATGGACGGGTTCTTATATCGCCGCTCTTGCTATCGCCTCAACCTCCCAATAGAATACTCAAAAAAGCTGCTGTGATACCGCCCAGAATTGGCCCGATAACTGGTATCCAGCTATACCCCCAATTACTGTTGCCCTTGTCTTTTATTGGTAATACTGCGTGCATTATTCGAGGACCCAGATCTCTTGCAGGATTAATGGAATAGCCGGTTGTTCCTCCTAAAGATATACCGATCGACCAGACTACAAATGCAACGGGTAAAGCACCTAATGACCCCAGTCCAATGATGGTATTACTCTCGCTTATACTGGCATCGGTGAAATAGAGAACGGCGAATACCAGTACAAAGGTACCTGTGATCTCTCCAAGCAAATTTAAGATAGTGTTCGGGATGGCGGGCGCAGTACTGAATACCGCCAGTTTTAAGTCCTTCTCTTCTGTTCTGTTAAAATGGTCGCGGTAATTCAACCAAACTAGAAATGCTGCAGCCATGGCCCCGATAAATTGGGCTACTATATAGCCTGGTGCCTGCTGCCACGGAAACTCCCCTGCTGCCGCCAGTCCGATTGTTACCGCCGGATTAATATGCGCACCGCTGTATGGAGCTGCAATAACCACTGCCACATAAACTGCAAGCGCCCAACCAGTTGTGATTAATAACCAACCACTATTTCCGCCTTTGGTATCTTTTAAAACCACGTTGGCGTTCACTCCACATCCGAGAAGCATTAAGAAAAATGTGCCTACAATTTCTGCGATAAAAGGTGTCATAGCTTGGCTATTATTTAGGTTTGCTTAGTCCAGTGTTGTAATGCTTCAACTGCCGTGTACCATCCCTTAATGGCTTCATCTATGGCTCCTCTTTGCTCATTTGGAGTAAAACGCACATCGAATTTCCAAA
>JBPCUI010000122.1:0-7016 GCA_051011235.1 Flavobacteriaceae bacterium | reverse complement strand
GACATGCAATAATGAGGACCGCTATTGCATTTACCAAAGCATAAATGTAAGAAGGCGAAGGGCCCCATATTGCCCATATTAAAAATGTAATGATAGAAACTACCACCACGGCGGGGACAAAATAACCAGAGATTATATCCGCCAGATTCTGAATTGGTGCCCGGCTTCGGCTCGCATTGTTCACCATTTCGATAATCTGAGAGAGCAAAGTGTCCGAACCTACTTTTTCTGCCTCCATCAGGAAAGACAGATTGCCATTAATGGTGCCTCCAATAAGCTTGTCATCTCGGTTTTTAACTACTGGAATAGCCTCACCGGATATCATTGATTCGTCTATGCTGGCTATGCCATCCACAATAAAACCATCGACAGGTATTTTGTCTCCTGGTTTTACCCGAAGATGGTCACCGACTTTGATCGATTCAATTCTCACTTCACTCTCCACTCCATCTTCCAACTTAATTGCCACGTTGGGGGCTAATTGTAATAATTCCCGGATAGCAGACGAAGTCCTGCTATGTGCCCGGGCTTCTAAAACCTGACCTAATAAAACAAGTGTCAGTATTACAGTTGCCGCTTCGAAATACACATGAACCGTACCCGATTCTGTTTTAAACTGATCCGGAAAAACATCGGGTGTGATAAGGGCCACTACACTAAAGACCCATGCAATACCGGCTCCAATTCCAATAAGGGTAAACATATTTGGATTCCAGCTTATAATACTTCGATATGCCCTCTCGAATAAGAACCATGCACTGTAAAAAACCACAGGGAGCGATAATACCAATTGAATCCAATTCCAGAGTGTTTGCGGCATCCATCTAAACAACGGGTTATCTGGCAACATTTCACTCATCGCGATCAGGAAAATGGGAATTGTAAACAGAAGAGACCACTGAAGTTTTTTTGACAGGGCTTTCACCGTACTATCTTCTTCTGTCTCGGCCGTAGCCGACGGAACAAGGTCCATCCCACAAATCGGGCAATCACCAGCTTCATTATATAACTTATCGCCTTCACATTGCATGGGGCAATAGTAGTACGCCGATTTAATTATTCGCTTTTGTGAATTGGCAGAACTGGCAGTGGCTATTGAATCAGTTGATGGATGGTTCTGGTGAATAGTGTAGATCCCGCCAGCGTTCGATAACTCCCTTTGCAATTCCTTTAGAGAAATATGAGTCTCAAATTCTATTTCAGCCTCTTCCTTTTCCAAATCAACAGCAACATGGCGAACGCCTTCAACAGCAGCCAGAGATTGTTCTACATGATTTCTACAGCCCTGGCAGCTCATACCTTTAATATAGTAGGTATGCTTCATTGATCCGAATTAATTAGTCCTGGGAATTTTTAAACTCATGTCCGGACCCAGTTCCAATTCCTCAACATGTCCTGCTAATAATCCATCCGTTGTTTTAAAATGCATGTGCACCGGCATGTTGTGGTGAGTAAATATTCCTTCATGCGCGCGTGAATATACTCCGAGGATATTAACATCAACATCACTTAATGATCCGCGGCCCGCATTGTAAAGATGATTCCCGTTCATGGGTATACTATCAAACTGAGGACGGTTGAGTACATGCCAATCTAGTTGTTCAACCACGCCTTCAATTTGAAACATAAACGGTCTTCCTGTTTCTATTTGCAAGTCCTCATTGTATTCTAGAAAACCCACGAATGCTTCAATATTCGGTACGGAGAGCGGTATTGACAAATCCCTCCATTCATCAACCTGGCAATATACCAACAAGGCTGCATCCGGGTTTGAATATGAATCGACCATCACGCTATCCCGTTCCATATAACTGTGAAATGGCTGTCCGTCAAAAATTTGCAATTCGCCTGCAAGACTGTCCATCGCGCCTAAGGCATATATATTCTTAAGTCCGCTTAGGGTATCAAGGCTATGTCTTTCATCAAAATTGCCCGCCATAACAGAATCCAGTCTGCCAAAGCTATCAACAGCGCTTAAGTTATCCTTGCGGACTCCAGTCCTGCAAGCTACAATTAGTACCATTAGAACCGCAAAAATCGAAATGTACCTTATCATCTTCACCCATGTAAAGGTACGCAATAACCATAGATTTAATAACCGCCTGAATTACTCCTATTACAAATATTCACTATCGATTGTTTGGCCTTAATGCATTTTACTATCTTAAACTTCCTTTCGGGATGCTCTTTGAGTTTTATTTGAAGTAGTTGGGCATCGTATTAACCACAGTTTATTAGCATTTGAGGCAGGACTGACCAGCCCTACAATTGGATTTCCCGCTTAGCCCACTACCAGTACTTTTGCTCCTCTTATCTTCTTAAATTTGAGATCTATAAGAGCCTTATTTGCCTGGTTAAGCGTATATTTCTGTATATGGGGTCTTATTTGTGCCTGGGCGGCCAATTCTAAAAACTCTCTCACATCTGCGGCCGTTACATTAGCCACGCTTTTGATTTCCTTTTCATCCCAAAGGTGATCTTTATACGATAGATTGAGCAGGTACTGCCTATCTATATCTTCCTTTCTTATCGCGTTAATGATCAGTCGGCCTCCCTTTTTGAGATTTTTCATGGATTCTACCACTGGTTTCCATACAGGGGTAGTATCTATGATGGCGTATAGCTTATCCGGTGCCTCGTCCTCAATATTACCAGTCCAGGCCGCTCCCAGTTCCAGGGCAAAATTTCGCTCCTCCTCTCTTCGGGCAAAGACATATATTTGGGTTTTTGGCAACCTATGGCGTACCAATTTTAGCACAAGGTGAGCTGAGGCTCCGAATCCCATTAAACCCAAAGGTTCTCCGTTTCTTATATCAGCCAGTTTTAATGCACGATAGCCCACCGCTCCGGCACATAATAAGGGGGCAGCCTCCTCATTTTTGTAGAATTCGGGAATAGGATGTGCATAGTCTTCAGACACCTTCATGTACTCCGCATATCCTCCATTGGCATCTCTTCCAGTGGCCTTAAACCGATCACAAAGATTTTCGTTTCCCGAAACACAGTGTTCACAATTTCCACATGCGGAAAAAATCCAGGCAACCCCAACCCGATCGCCTATTTTGTGCTTGCTTACATCAGAACCCAACTGAACTATAACACCTACAGCCTGATGACCGGGTATTACAGGTAAATTTTCGGGCGGTGTTCTGCCTTCTATTTCATCGAGCTCTGTATGACATATGCCACATACTGAAACACGGATTAAAACTTCATCAGCTTTTAAAACGGGTACGGGTATCTCGGCCAAACGAAGCGGGCTGCTCTTAGGTGTAATCTGTTGCAGATGCTCCAGTAACATTGCCTTCATTGATCCGTGGAATTTTTCACTTATTTTAAGTTACAAAAGTAGGACGCATAAGTTACTGTATAGATGATCCCGGTCAGTAAAACACAAATTCAGCCTAATCCAACGTATGCAAAAGATGGGTTTTAAACAATCAAAAAAAGGCTGAGGTAAGCAAAAGTTAAATATCCAGGGGAAAATTTACTGAAGGGATGCTCTATTCCAAATTGACAAGCCAGGAACCATCGTTGATCCATTTATCTTCGAGAATTTTTATGGCACCGGCAAGCTTTAGTGCTTCGAGATAATTCTCTATCAGGTTGTGAAAATGGATATCTCCGGCCGGTAATGCCATGCCAATTGGTTCAATATTCATAGGTGCATCGAGGGTAACCAGATCTTTGCCTTGATTCCTCATTACGGTTATCATGCATATGGGATAATCGGCAACCATCGCATCGGCCTCGTCATTTAATACCATCTCAATGCCTTCGTTGTAATCACTGACCGGTTTGATTTCAGCTTTTGGCATATTTGTTCTAGCAAATAATTCGCTCGTAGATCCTTTGAGGCAGGTAATGGTATATGCCTCGTTATTCGCCCCCTTGCCTCCCTGAAGTTTTTCGATCACAGATGACTTAGCGAGGATGGATTTACCCGAAACCGTATATGGTCCGGCAAATAAGACCTTTGCATTGCGCTTTGCAGTGACGGTCATCCCAGACATAATTGCGTCTATTTTACCAGCTTGCAAGGCGGGGAGCAGTTCAGAAAATGACATTTCTTCTATACTGAGTTTTACGCCCATACCATTGGCCAGGGCTCCGGCCAGGTCTATCTCATAACCCATCAGCTCTCCCGTTCTGTTCTTCATATTATAGGGCGGTTGGTTTCCGGTAAGACCTACACGGAATTCACCTCTCTCCACAATATTGGAAATCGTATTCTGGGAATAAACGGAGATAATTATTGACAGTGAGAATATACAAAGGAGTATCAGTTTCTTTTTCATAGCACTATAAATTTTAGTTGGTTACAAGTTGCTCAAGATACGGATATTTTTAAGCTGAAAGAAAAAAAAAAGAGGGCAAAAAGCCCCCTTAATTTGTACTATTAGAAATTCTTAATTGGAATACTTTCTTACTGTATTCCAGTTGGTTCTTTTACTTCCCTGAAATGATGAAAAGAAGCTGGAACCTCGTGTACTTGTACTTTTATGTGAATGTCTCATGATCTTTTGTTTTAATTTGTTGATATCCTTAAGACGTATCAAATTGCAGAAAGTTACACGACACCACCTCTTTTATTAATTAATTAACAAATTGGGATTTGAAAACAATACTACACCATAAGAGAAATTGATATCTTTAATCATATTAAATCGTATATGACCCGGGACATTATCGATATAAATGATTTCACGATCCTGGTAGAAGAAGCTTCTTCAGCAGAACCTACCATAGATGTTTGCAGTTTTGATGAACCGGTTATCGCTGTTGTGCTGTACGGTTCAGGGAATGTAGATCTAAGGATGAAATACGGTGATAAAGAAAAGCAATTCAATCATACCCGCGGACTCGCGCTTTCTTTTTATGCCGACCCAAAGGTAGCTTGTGAACATCATGTTTCCGCAAAGAAACCTCTGCAATGTATTGTTATTGCCACTGCAACCCGGAATTTAAACAAACTACCCAACCATGAAGGTGAGATTTTCTCTGAACTACTGAACCAGTTAGTGAATCCGGCAGATCACTTTGTTATGGGTCCTTCGTTCTTCATGTCACCACAAATGTTGTCTCTGGTTGAACAAGTTTTTAGCAATACCTACGAGGGAAAGACTAAAATGATGTTTTTCCGGAGTCAGATGACAACGCTCCTCGCTCATTATTTTGGGCAATTGTCATCTTTAAATCAAGAGCTTGTAAAACCCTCGGAAAGAGAAAAACTCTTCGAAGCCAAAGAAATACTTACCAATAACCTGGAAACCCCACCTTCACTGACCGAATTATCGCGTCAGATCGGACTAAATAGTTTTAATCTCAAAAAGAATTTCAAAGAATTATTTGGTGTGCCGGTTTTTAAATACCTCCAGAACCAACGACTGACAAAGGCCTACGATTTGATCAGAAACCAGGAGGCTACTGTTCAGGAAGCTGCTTGGAATGTGGGTTATGACAGCCTCAGTTCTTTTTCAAACGCATTTGCTAAGAAATACGGTTTCCGCCCGAGTCAAATAAGGCAATAATCCTTTTCGAACAAATCATCCTCCTTTTGGAATAAATAGAAGCCCTATAAGGGCACTAGTTTTGTCATATCAATAAGCAATGATATGGATACAATTAGAGTCATTTTAGCAGGAATATTGGTTTGGATACTGGGTGTATGTGCTTTTATAACATCCTATACCCTACCTGTACTGGAGGACTTGGAATTACAGTCTAACATAGCCCTGGCGATTGCCATAATTCCCGCTGCCTGGTTAGGAGCCAGGGTTTACTATTTAAAGGGTAACAAGACCAATGGCTTCCTAGTAGGCCTTTTTATGGTTTTGGTTGCCGTGGTGCTGGATGCGCTAATTACCGTACCCTTCCTAATCATTCCAAATGGGGGAGGCTTTTCCGAATTTTTCACTACAGCCAGTTTCTGGCTTATCGCATCGGAGTATTATTTAATCGTACTGCTCTACTGGTATTTGCGGGTGAACACAACTTATAATAAATCATATTCTTAAAACGTAAAATCATGCAAAGTAAAGTATTAGTATTAGGTGGAACTGGTAAAACAGGCCGCAAAGTAGTAGAAGGTCTAACTTTTTTAGGTCAGGAGGTTCGCGTTGGATCACGTAGTGCCAACCCCTCATTTGACTGGCAGAATACCAGCGGATGGGCCGCAGCCCTGGAAGGTATTGACAAAGTCTATATCACTTTCCAACCAGACCTTGCCGTACCCGGTGCACTTGAAGCAATAGAGGGATTAACGAGACAGGCAAAGAAAAGCGGTGTAAAAAAGTTAGTTCTGCTATCAGGTAAAGGCGAAAGGGAAGCAGAGTTATGCGAGCAAGTGGTTATACATTCAGGAATCAATTACAGCATAATCAGGGCCAGTTGGTTTAATCAGAACTTTAGTGAAAGTTTCTTCCTGGATCCGATCCTTGCCGGCCATGTAGCTCTCCCTCAGCCTCAGGCCAAGGTTCCTTATGTAGATACAACAGATATTGCCGATGTTGCTGTTGCGGCTATAATGGATGATAGTCATAATGGCAAGATATACCAATTAACCGGGCCGAGATTATGGACTTTTGAGGAGATTGTAGATACAATCGCCGGGGAAACAGGTCGCGAGATCACTTATACGCCAGTGTCGATGGAAGCGTATAATGACATGCTCAAACAGTTCGGCCTTCCGGAAGACTACCAATGGCTTATCAATTATCTTTTTACCGAAGTACTGGCCAATGAGAAAAACTCGGTAATTACCAATGATATTGAAGAAGTATTGGGTAGAAAAGCTAAGGATTTTTCCGAATATGCGCGCGAGACAGCCGCCTCTGGAATTTGGGAACCGCAGCTCGATTAAATTAATTTGAACCTGTACTATTAACATTATATTAACTTCCTGTTTGTGCATATTGAAGTAGCTTCGCACCGATGGCCCGGCTGCATAACAGGAAGTTTTTTTCATTACTTTTCCTCTTTCTCTTTCTGGGTGTTAAAGGATTGAACTATCATCC
>JBPCUI010000121.1:0-7296 GCA_051011235.1 Flavobacteriaceae bacterium | reverse complement strand
GCTGAAGTGTCAGTAAACGGTGATTCCTCAGAATCAAAACCACTAATCCCTATAGTGGGTTGTGAGTTTTTTGTTTGTGAAGACCACAAGAACAAGAACCTGAAAGACTACGGGTACCAAATAGTACTACTAGCCAAGAACAAGAACGGATATAAAAACCTTACCAAAATGTCGTCTTTGGCCTATACCGACGGTTTCTATTATGTGCCCAGGATAGACAGGGAAATAATAGCAGAATATGCAGATGACATAATTGTTCTTACTGGAAACCTATATGGGGAAGTTCCTGCAAAGATCCTGAACACAGGTGAAAAACAAGCAGAAGAAGCATTGCTCTGGTGGAAAGAGAAATTTGGAGATGACCTATATGTGGAAATCATGCGCCACGGTCAGGAAGATGAAACCAGGGCCAATAAAGTTCTCATTGCCCTGGCTAAAAAGCACGGGGTTAAATTGGTAGCAACCAACAATACCTATTACTGTGCCAAGGAAGATGCAAATGCGCATGATATTCTTCTCTGTGTAAAAGATGGCGAAAAACAGACAACACCCATTGGCAAAGGGCGTGGTTACCGCTATGGTCTGCCTAACCAGGAATACTATTTCAAGTCTGCGGAGGAAATGAAGCAGCTTTTTAAAGACCTGCCAGAATCTATCCTGAATATCCAGGAAGTTTTAGACAAAGTAGAGCCCTTTGAACTGGCAAGGGAAGTACTCCTGCCAATATTTGAGATACCCGAAAATTTTAAAGTAGCAGACGACTTAAAAGACGACGGTAAAAGAGGCGAAAATGCTTATTTAAGACATATTACCTACGAAGGTGCCCGGCAGCGATACGCTGACCTCAATAATGAGATTAAAGATAGGATCGATTTCGAACTTAAAACGATTGAGAATTCGGGTTACCCCGGATATTTCCTTATCGTAGAAGACTTTATCCGGGAAGCGCGTTCCATGGGAGTTTCGGTTGGTCCGGGTCGTGGGTCAGCAGCCGGGTCCGTGGTCGCCTACAGCCTGGGAATTACCAATATAGATCCCCTGAAATACGATTTGCTTTTCGAGCGGTTTTTAAATCCGGACCGGGTATCCATGCCCGATATCGATATTGATTTTGATGATGAGGGGCGCGCAAAGGTCATGGACTATGTGATCAATAAATACGGTTCCAGTCAAGTAGCACAGATCATCACCTATGGTACAATGGCGGCCAAATCGGCCATTCGCGATACCGCACGTGTATTGGATCTTCCATTAAATGATGCTGACCGTATTGCCAAATTAATTCCAAACATGTCCAAGCTGAGTAAGATATTTGGCATGTCTGAGGCCGAACTACGAAAACTCTACCGCCAGGAAGATTTAAACCGGATCAATGAATTGCTGAACATATCGGAAGGTGAGGATCTTGAAGCCCAGACCGTAAACATGGCGAGAATGCTGGAAGGTTCACTCCGCAATACAGGGATCCATGCTTGCGGGGTAATCATTACACCAGACGATATCACCAATTTTGTGCCTATAGCCACAGCCAAAGACTCCGAGCTGTTTGTAACACAGTTCGACAATGCCGTTGTGGAAAATGCCGGTCTGCTTAAAATGGATTTTTTGGGTCTCAAAACCCTCACCCTGATTAAGGATACATGTAAAATTGTCAAAGCCAGGCAAGGAATCGAACTAAATCCGGATGAGTTCCCTTTAGACGATGAAAAGACCTATGAGATGTTCCAACGAGGAGAAACTGTTGGGATCTTTCAATACGAATCGGTGGGGATGCAGAAACATCTGAAAGAACTGAAACCGACTGTTTTTGATGACCTCATCGCCATGAATGCTCTTTACAGGCCGGGGCCAATGGATTACATCCCAAGCTTTATTGCAAGAAAGCACGGCACTGAGGAGATCACCTACGACTTGCCGGAAATGGAAGAATCCCTCAAAGAGACTTATGGTGTAACGGTCTATCAGGAGCAGGTGATGGTATTGTCACAAAAGCTGGCCGGATTTTCCAAAGGCGACGCGGATGTACTTCGAAAAGCCATGGGAAAAAAGATTTTTGCATTATTGCAGAAGTTAAAACCACAATTCATAGAAGGTGGGGCAGAAAACGGACATTCGAGGGAGGTACTGCAAAAGATCTGGAAGGACTGGGAAGCATTTGCCTCCTATGCATTTAACAAGAGTCATTCTACCTGTTATGCCTTAATTGCTTATCATACGGCTTACCTAAAATCCCATTACCCATCTGAATATATGGCCGCTGTGCTGTCGAACAATATGAGCGATATAAAACAGGTCACCTTTTTTATGGAGGAGTGCAAAAGAATGGGATTAGAAGTTTTGGGGCCGGATGTCAATGAGTCGTACTACAAATTCGCAGTCAATAAGAACAATGCTATTCGTTTTGGCATGGGCGCTGTGAAGGGTGTAGGACGTGCCGCCGTTGAAACCATTGTTCAGAATCGAAAGGAAAATGGACCCTATAAATCTATTTTTGACCTTGTTAAACGGATCGATCTTCGGGCCGCAAACAAGAAGGCCTTTGAGAATCTGTCTTTAGCAGGAGGCTTCGATTCTTTTTCTGACACCCACCGGGCCCAGTATTTTCACAAGGAAAGTGAAGGCCTCACTTTTATGGAAAAAGTAATGCGATACGGTTCCAAACATCAGGAAAGTGAAAACTCGTCACAGGTGAGTTTGTTTGGGGCTAGCAGCGAGGTACAGATTCCGGAACCTGTTGTTCCACCCTGTGAATCCTGGGGTGCAATGGAAACCCTGAGAAAAGAAAAAGAAGTAATCGGTATGTACATTTCAGGGCATCCGCTCGATGATTTCAAAAAGGAAATTTTAGCCTTTTGCAATGCGGAGCTGAGCTATTTTAATAATTTGGAAGGCCATGTTAACAGGGAACTTAACTTTGCTGGCGTAATTACCGATGTGCAACACAAAGTGTCGAAAAACGGAAAGGGTTGGGCCGCATTTACCATCGAGGATTACAGTGATGCTAAAGAATTGCGCATATTCGGTGAGGAGTATTTAAAATTCCGGCATTTTCTAATGATCAACTCATTTGTATTTATCAAGGCGTTTATACGCGAGGGATGGATTAATCGGGAGACAGGTAAAAAGGGCGGTCCCCGGGTACAGTACAACAATTTCTTACTACTACAAGAGGTGATGGAAAATTATGCGAAAAAATTGACCATCAAACTCGATCTGGATCAGATACAAAAAGACCGTATTAAAATACTCAAGGATACACTTCGATCCCCTAAAGGGAAACACCCGTTGAACTTCGTGGTTTACGAATTGGAAGAGGAAATTAAAGTCAGTCTGTTAAGCAGGAAACAAAAAGTACAAATCACAAGTGAGTTGTTAAGTAATCTGGACGAACAGGAAGTGCACTATACTTTGAATTGAAAATGAAAAGTTGAAAGTTGAAAATGGGTAAGGAGCGATAATCAATTGTTTTGCTTTCCATTTTCCATTTTCCATTTTCAATTATTTATAAGGTTTCCCAATGCTACCATAGGTAAATTGAATGTAATTTGTGTAAAGAATAGGGAGAATAATTGACTAACTTTGCAAAATATAAAATTAGATTATTATGGCCTTAGAAATAACAGATGCTACATTTGACGAATTAGTCCTGAAAAGTAATAAACCCGTTGTGGTCGACTTTTGGGCAGCCTGGTGCGGACCTTGTAGAATGGTTGGACCTATCATTGAAGAAGTAAGCAATGAATACGAGGGCAAAGCCGTTGTTGGCAAGGTGGATGTAGATACGAATCAGGAGTACGCTGCAAAGTACGGTGTACGAAATATACCCACGGTATTGGTATTTAAAGATGGGGAAATTGTAAACAGACATGTTGGTGTTTCTCCAAAACAAGTATACACCGATGCCATAGAGGCAGTGTTGTAATTCCTCTATAAAGATTTTAGAAAAGGTTTGGCAAATGCCAAACCTTTTTTATTTTATCTTGGTCCTGTGGATCTGAGTTCCGAATTACATAAAGCTCCTTTATTTCAAAACCTTGAATTGCTGGCCAACCAGATCGTTGAAGGTTTTATCAGCGGTATTCACAAGAGTCCTTTCCACGGATTTTCAGCCGAGTTCGCGGAACACAAAATTTATAATACAGGGGAAAGTACCAAGCATATAGATTGGAAGTTATTCGCCAAAACCGATAAACTGTTTACCAAGCGATATGAGGAGGAAACCAATCTTCGCTGCCATATGATCCTCGACAATTCGGCTTCCATGTACTACCCGGCTGTCAAGGATTTGAATCTTGACAATCTCAACAAAATAGGTTTTGCTGTTCTCGCTATTGCCGCTCTGATGAATATTCTGAAAAAACAGCGCGATGCGGTAGGTTTGAGTGTTTTCTCCGATGCGTATCAATACTACACTCCGGAGAAAGGCAGTGACAGGCATCATCATATGTTGCTCGCCAAATTAAATGAGCTTAGTTTGCACCAAGAATCCGGACAGGATACCCGGATCTATACCTATCTCCACCAGATTGCTGAAAAGATCAAACGGCGTAGCCTGGTATTCTTTTTTACGGACATGTTCCAGACCGCGCGAGATGAAGATCAATTGTTCGATGCACTGCGGCACTTAAAATACAACAAACACGAAGTGGTTCTCTTCCACCTGCTGGATAAGGAAACTGAATACTATTTTAATTTCGAAAATACACCGAAGCGATATATCGATGTTGAAACCGGGCAGCGTATAGACCTGTACGCGGAAAGCATCAGGGATGCTTATGTAGATGCCATTTCAGAATTTACCGAAACCTTAAAACTCAACTGTGCCAAGTATCGGATTAAATATGTAGATGTTGATATCCGTGACCAGTTTCACAAGGTGATGAATACCTTTATGATTGAAAGGCAACAGTTTGTGTGAATTATCCAATTGATAAAACCTTTGGTAAATGGGCCTGGACTTTTATGACTTCGGAAGAAGCAAAGAAAAAGAGCATAAAGCGGTAAAGGACAGTTGTGGTTTTAGCTAAAGCTCTTCTGCCAAAATCGCCAACATGGTTTTGATGCCCTCCCGATAATTCCCCAAACGTAAGTTTTCATTCGGACTGTGCTGATTGTTATCCCGATTAACCGTCGGGACGGTTACCGCTGGTATATTGAGGGTGGTAACAAAAGGAGAGATCGGAATCGAACCCCCACTCATCCGAATTCGTATGGGTTCTTCACCAAAAGCCTTTGTTAACGCCCTGTTAAGCCATAGTCCCACCTCAGAATTGAAATCGGTTCGAAAGGACTGATAAGATACTTCATGTGTCAGGGTTGCAATTTTAGCATGTTTTAGTCTTTCCTCTTTGGTAGGTGCTCTTTCGATCACAAAATAGCCTTGCTTGCGAATATGATCCGTAACGAGTTGAATCAATCGATTGGGATCAGATTCCAATACCAATCGAACATCGATTTCCGCCCTCGCCCATCCGGGTATTATTGTCCTTACTTTTTCATCAATCCATCCGGATTGCATACCTCGAATATTCAGGGAGGGATATTGAATGGATTCCTGGTAGTTGCTGCCTACCTTGTCTGTTTTCGCAATCTGAAGACGCTCTTTAATCTGCTCCTCATCGTCGGGTACGGCTCTGAGTATTTTTTCGGTTTCCGCATCGATGGATATCCCGTCGTAAAAACCTTCGATTGTTACCCTCCCCTCCTCATCTTTCATCGAGGCGAGTAATCTGGAAAGCCGCAAGGCGGGGTTCGGGGCATAGTTGCCAAAGTGACCACTGTGTTGAGGTACTACCGGACCATAGGTGGTTAATTGTACCGTGGCAATTCCTCGGGCGCCAAAGGTAAGTGTAGGCCGATTAGTGATATGGCGTGGTCCGTCGAAAATGACGAGCATGTCTGACTTCAAAAGAGCAGCATTATCTGTGACCGCTTTGGGAAGCTGGGGAGAACCTAGTTCTTCCTCAAAATCCATAATGACTTTTATGTTATAGCTGGGAGATAAGTTCATTTCTGCCGCAGCATCCAGGGCGGTCAAAAACATCGCAACAGGACCTTTGGCATCGCTTGCCGAACGCGCAAACACCCGCCAATCGTCCTGATATTCTGAAATGGAACTCCATGGCAGTGCCTCCCAATTTCCTGTCTCGTTTCTTTTTTTAAGGGTTGGGGAATAAGGACTCTCCTGAAACCAGCGGGTTGAATCTACCGGCTGTCCGTCTATTTGCAAATAGACCAAAACGGTCTTTCCGGTATCGCTGTGTTTCCGTTCGGCCAGTAGCAAGGGCACCGTTTCAGTTTCGATGCGTGTATGTCTAAACCCTCTTTGGGCAAAAGCCTTTTCGCACCACTGAATATTTTTTTCAATTTCATCGGGATAAAACGCATCATTGGGAATACTCAGCAACTCCTTCAGTAAGGGGAAGGAAGAAGTAGCATATTTCCGGGCAGTTTCATCTAGTTGTTCCCGATCTGGTTTTTGCCCGAGGAGGTTGAAATTAACCAAGATTAGGAGCAGTACACAGAATGGTTTGAAGACTAATGGAGAATTCATTTCAGCAGTGCTATGTTTCCTCTAAAAGTAAAAATCCTGGGGCTATTTACCTAATCCATGTCGTCATTAGAAAAATCAATCAACAATCATCTCTATTCAAGCAGTCTGGACGAGATTGCTTCCTCCTCTTTGCCTCGGAAGCGGCTCAAATGGTGGGGCTGCAATAAAGCAAATTCTTCTTTTGTTCTTTCCCGCCTAGACCCATTCATTGGCCAAATCGATGACTAATCCAAGTACCGAATGTACCTCGTCTATTGGCTCTTTTAATCGATTAAGATGTTTTTCGTAATGGGGATAAAAAGGTGAGTAATAGTCAGGCTTTGGTATTGGGCGTACTCTTTTTTCGGCGGGCCACTTTTGCATAAAATCGTCTTCGAAGGCCAGTACGAACTCTCTGGTAACAGAGAGCATCTCAACATAGGTCATGTGAGAACTCCAGGGCGGAGAACCAGCGGAAAAACGTTGGATCATGCTCCTGGCAGTATCGCCAATACGCCCGGGAATACGAGCTACTCTCTCGAAGGCCTGTCTGACTCCTGTGCTTTCGAAAATCTGTTCGGAAGAGGGCTGATCAAACTGGGTCTCTCCGAGAAGCGAGAAGATCCCTTCTTCTCGATTAATGGCAAACACTGAAAACACCGAACAAGATTTGCATTCGCCAAGTGCTCTTCCCGCTCCTGGTTCTGAGTAGGAAGGGGAATAATCGGCATTGATGTTTGATACGGGAACCCAATCTAAATTTC
>JBPCUI010000120.1:0-6492 GCA_051011235.1 Flavobacteriaceae bacterium | reverse complement strand
AGATAGGCCTTTTATTCTTAAACTATGAAATTGTGCTCAGAGGATATAAAACTATATATTTGGGCCAGACAATGCCTATAGAAAATCTTGTTGATTTAGAGAAGTTCTATGATAATTTGCATTTCTTATCCTACTTTACGGTAGAACCCAGTAAAAACCAAATAGATCGGTATTTAAAAGAGTTTAAAAATTCGGTCAATTCGGATGGGAATTCCAAATTATGGATCATGGGAAGACAAACACAACATATCTCAGCCAAGTCTTTGACCAATGATATTAGAATATTCAATTCTATCGAAGAATTATCGAACGCTCTTTAGTCTTGTGGAATTAAATAATGAAGTTGTAATATGAGCAAAAATGTAGCGGTCATAGGTTCCGGATTCTCTGCGCTTTCTGCGGCCTGCTATCTTTCAAAGGAAGGTTATCAGGTTAATATTTACGAAAAAAATTCAACAGTTGGAGGGAGAGCCCGCCAATTTATCAAGGAAGGCTTTACCTTCGATATAGGTCCAAGTTGGTATTGGATGCCCGATATATTCGAACGCTTTTTCGCAGATTTTGGCAAACAGATAACTGATTATTACGAACTGGACCGGCTTAGCCCGGCCTACAAGATCTTTTTTGAGGATGATGTAATGACGATCGGGGATACAATGGATAAGATCTGTGAGGAATTTGAACGCATTGAAACCGGAAGCGCTTCGGTTCTTAAGAAGTTTATGGCTAAGGCGCAGCGCAATTACGAGATTGCCATCAATGAGATTGTTTACAGACCTGGACTCTCACCTTTCGAATTGTTAACAAAAGACACAATTTTAAGGGTCGATCAATTTTTTAAGAACATCAGTGGTGAAGTCAGGAGGCAATTTAAAAATCCCAAACTCATCGCCACACTGGAATTCCCCGTACTTTTCTTAGGAGCGAAGCCAAGTAATACTCCGGCCTTCTACAGTTTTATGAATTATGCAGATTTCGGTCTGGGAACCTGGCATCCAAGAGGAGGTATGTATAAAATTATTGAAGGAATGCGACTGCTGGCAGAAGAATTGGGTGTGAAAATACATACCGATCACAATGTTGACAGTATCTTGGTTGTAGATGGAAAAGCTAAGGGAATTGAAACCAATGGCAGGAAAATTGAAGCCGATCTGGTATTGAGCGGGGCAGATTATCACCATACAGAAACACTGCTAGACAAGCCGCTGAGGCAATATTCCGAGGCCTATTGGTCTAAAAAGACATTTGCGCCCTCTTCATTGCTATTTTATGTGGGTTTTGACAAGAAATTAAACAATGTAGAGCACCACAATTTGTTCTTCGATACCGATTTTGAAAAGCACACTATAGAAATTTACGACACGCCCGGTTGGCCCAGTGAACCCCTGTTCTACGCAAACTTTCCCTCGATCACGGATTCTCGTATGGCACCGGCAGATTGTGAGACCGGCTTTTTCCTTGTTCCGATAGCCCCCGCACTGGAAGATACTCCGGAACTCAGGGAACAATACTTCGATCTTATTCTAAGGAGGTTTCAGGAAAGAACGGAACAAAAGGTTGAAAATAATATTATATTTAAAGAGTCGTTCTGTGTTAATGACTTTGTTGAACAATACAATTCCTACAAGGGAAACGCCTACGGTATGGCTAATACGCTCTCTCAGACCGCCTTCTTAAGGCCCGGTTTGAAAAGTAAAAAAGTACAAAATCTATATTTTACAGGGCAACTCACCGTTCCAGGGCCTGGGGTACCTCCCTCATTGATATCGGGAAAATTGGTGTCCGAATTAATGGGTAGGCTACAATAATCCAAACAGCATGAAATTAATTTTTGATCAAGTTTCCTACGAGTGCAGCAAAATAGTAACCGAATCTTATAGTACCTCATTTGCACTGGCAACTAAAATGCTATCTTCTTCAATTAGGAAGGATATCTATAATATTTATGGCTTTGTACGGTTTGCCGATGAGATCGTTGACACATTTCACGACTATGACAAGAATGCACTTTTCAAAGATTTTGAGGAAGCACTAGAGGATGCTTTAAAAAACAGAATAAGCCTCAACCCAATTCTTAATGCATTTCAGCATACTTACCACAATTACGATATTCCAATGCACCTTGTGGATTCTTTTATGAAAAGCATGCGAATGGATCTCAGCAAAAGTGTTTATTCCACTCACGAGGAGTACAAGGAATATATTTACGGTTCTGCCGATGTAGTCGGACTTATGTGCCTAAGAGTATTCGTAAATGGTGATGACAACAAATATGAAGAGCTGAAAGAAGGGGCCAAGGCTTTGGGATCGGCATTTCAAAAAATAAATTTTCTCAGGGATTTAAAGGCAGATTACGAAGATCTCAACCGCTCTTATTTCCCCAACACCAATTTGCTCGATTTGGATGAACAGTCTAAAATTCGAATTGTCAAAGAGATAAAGGAAGATCTTAAACTCGGTTATGAAGGAATTCTTCAACTACCGAATAGTTCAAAATTTGGGGTTTATACAGCCTATAAGTATTACGGAAAGTTGCTCAATAAATTAAAGAAAACACCTTCCAGAGAAATAAAAAATGCTCGTATAAGGATACCCAATTATCAAAAATTTGGGCTTTTGGCCAAATCGTATGTAAATTATAAACTCAATATGATTTAAAATGAAAATTGCCATTTGGATATTGATTTTTTTAGGAACCTTTAGTTTTATGGAATTTATGGCTTGGTTTACTCATAAGTATATCATGCACGGCTTTTTATGGAGCTTGCATAAGGACCATCACAAAAAAGACCACGATTCCTGGTTCGAACGCAATGACGCTTTTTTCTTGTTTTATGCCGTGGTAAGTATGGTTTGCTTTTACCTGGGAGCTAATACGGATTTCTGGTATGGCTGGCCTCTCGGATTCGGTATTCTGGCTTATGGTATTGCTTACTTCATGGTCCACGACATTTTCATACATCAGCGGTTTAGAATGTTCAGAAATGCAAATAACTGGTATGCCCGTGGTGTAAGACGTGCACACAAAATTCACCATAAGCATTTAGGCAAAGCAGACGGAGAATGCTTCGGAATGCTGGTTGTGCCTTTCAGATATTTTAAGAAGTAAGTTCGCTTCACCACAAGACCTATTGATTGATAAGCCCATCTATCAATCTCCTGGTGGTGGTACTGTTCCAAGATGCCGCTCCTGTTTTTGCTACGATAATGGTTCTCTTCTTATCCAGGATATATGTCGTGGGAAGGCTGTTAGTTTGCAGCTGAACTGGGGTTGTTCCCTTTTCGAAATAGACAGGTAGATCATAGGTGTGCTTTTTCATAAATGTGTCTACACTTGACTTCTTGTCCCGTGCAACAAACAGAAAAACCACCTCATCGGAATAATCCTGATACAATTCATTGAGATCCGGCATTTCGGCCACACAAGGCGGACACCAGGTCGCCCAAAAATTAATCAAAACAACTTTACCTTCGGCTTCACTAAGATTAAATTCGCCACCCTGCCTATTCTGAAATCTCCAGTCATAGGATTCCAGTATTTCTTGTTTCCGCTCCTCAATCGGTGCAGGGCTAAACGAAATAATTCTGTTCACAAATACCTTGACATGAAAACCCAGCGGTGTAAAGAGAATGAGGGCCAGGAAAATCAGTAAGAAGATATTGACAATACGCCCTCTTTTCATTATTCGCGAATGAGTTCATCTACCAGTGCGTAGATCTTTTTGTTATCCCAGTCCGCAATACCGTTTTGCTGCACCCTGATATATCCTTCCTTATCAATAATATAAGAAGCAGGTGGTTCCGGAATGGTCATAGGAGCTCTTTCACCGATAATCAGATAAGTCAAAGGGAAGTGAAAGTCGTTTTTCAACATAAACTCTTCCACCGGTTCCCTTTCTTCATCTGTAATTATGTAGAAATCTACCTGGTCTCCATACCGGTCATAAAGCTTTTCAATGCTGCGTAATTCAGCGGCACAAGGGAGTCTCCAGGACGCCCAGAAGTTGATAAAGATCACCCGGCCCCTGGAACGCTCAAAATTGAAAAAATTCCATTGAGGATCTTTAAGTTGCCAGTTGTAATCAGTGATTTGATCCGTCTGTGAAAATTCAATTACTTTCGGGCTAAAAGAAAATAATCTGTTAAGGAGAACCTTGCCGTGATAACCGAGTGGTGTAACGAAAAACGAAACGACCAGGCCAATCAATAAAATATTTACTATAGTTTTTCTACTGATTTTCATAGTTTAATGCACAGCACATTCAATTATTCCCATTCGTTCTGCAGACAGAACTATGCATTTTCCTTTTTGATTACATTGAGTGCGGAACCCTCTTTAAACCACTCTATCTGTGATTGGTTATAGCTGTGATTTACTGTGATCACATCTTTTGAACCATCGCCGTGGATTATTTCAATTTTCAATGGTCTTTCGGGTGCAAATTCCGTTATGTCGATAAAATTGAAGGTGTCGTCTTCCTGAATAAGATCATAGTCTTTCTCATTGGCAAACGTCAGCGCCAACATACCTTGTTTCTTAAGATTCGTCTCGTGAATCCGTGCAAAAGACTTAACCAGAACAGCAGCTACGCCAAGATGCCGGGGTTGCATTGCAGCGTGTTCCCTTGAAGAACCTTCGCCATAGTTGTGGTCTCCCACTACAATCGTTTTGATCCCTGCAGCTTTATAAGCTCTTTGGGTGTCCGGAACACCACCGTACTCGCCCGTTAGCTGATTTTTAATAAAATTGGTTTTTTTATTAAATGCATTCACCGCCCCTATCAGGGTATTGTTGGAAATATTGTCTAAATGACCCCTGAATCGCAGCCAGGGTCCAGCCATGGAGATATGATCCGTGGTACATTTACCAAAGGCCTTTATCAGCAA
Source organism: Flavobacteriaceae bacterium (assembly GCA_051011235.1). Lineage (GTDB taxonomy): Bacteria > Bacteroidota > Bacteroidia > Flavobacteriales > Flavobacteriaceae > JAHEJJ01. Next base: position 1,605 of record JBPCUI010000120.1, on the reverse strand, counting down.
TTTCATGCCTTTAAGGCTTTCAGTGGCTATCGGAACAAAAGGTTCCAATAACTGTAATCGTTCAGAGTCTGGCGATACCTGAACCTCTACGCCTGATCCATCATCCGAAGGCTCCACATACCCGGCATCTTCCACAGCAAATCCTTCAGGCGGTAGTTCATATCCCCTGGGTTCATCGAGCATTACCTCTTCTCCGTCTTCATTGATCAATGAATCCGTAATCGGGTTAAAGTCCAGGCGCCCGGCAATTGCGATTGCCGTAACCAGTTCGGGGGACCCTACAAATGCAAGAGTATTGGGATTTCCATCGGCTCGTTTGGCGAAATTTCTGTTAAAGGAATGAACAATCGTATTTCTTGGTCCCTGCGCGGCTTTATCACCATATCTATCCCACATGCCTATACAAGGTCCGCATGCATTTGCAAATACTGTGGCCCCGATAGAATTGAATGTATCTATAAAACCATCCCGTTCTATGGTGTATCGGACCTGTTCTGAACCAGGTGTAATTGTGAAATTGGATTTGGTCTTTAAATGCTTGTCAGACACTTGTTTGGCCAAAGAGGCCGCCCTGGAGATATCCTCATATGAAGAATTGGTACACGAACCGATAAGCCCTACTTCTACATTTATTGGCCAATCATTCTTCCTGGCCGCCTCACTCATAGCCGAAATAGGCGTGGCCAAATCCGGGGTGAATGGTCCGTTCAAATGGGGTTCCAAATGATCTAAATTTATTTCTATAAGCTGGTCGAAATAGTCGGAGGGATTCTCATATACTTCCGGATCTGCAGTTAAATAGGCGGCAATTTCGCCTGCAGCATCGGCTACCTCGGCTCTATCAGTGGCTCTCAGGTATCGATCCATTGAATCATCATAACCAAAGGTAGAAGTGGTGGCACCAACTTCGGCCCCCATATTACAGATGGTTCCTTTCCCTGTACAAGACATGGCCAGTGCTCCTTCCCCAAAATATTCAATGATAGCTCCCGTTCCTCCCTTTACAGTGAGTATATCTGCAACTTTTAGAATAACGTCCTTAGGGGCAGTCCAACCAGAAAGTTTACCTTTTAGCTTTACACCGATGAGTTTTGGAAATTTTAACTCCCAGGCCATTCCGGCCATAACATCCACGGCATCTGCTCCTCCTACGCCAATAGCCACCATCCCCAGCCCGCCGGCATTTACTGTATGTGAATCCGTGCCAATCATCATTCCGCCTGGGAATGCATAATTTTCGAGTACTACCTGGTGTATAATCCCCGCTCCGGGTTTCCAGAAGCCTATTCCGTATTTATTGGATACCGATTCAAGAAATTCAAAAACCTCATTGCTGGTTTCATTCGCCTTTTTTAAATCGGCTTTTGCGCCTACTTTGGCCTGAATAAGGTGGTCACAGTGCACAGTTGTTGGAACAGCAGCCTTTGGCTTTCCGGCATGCATAAACTGCAACAGTGCCATCTGGGCAGTTGCATCCTGACATGCGACTCTATCCGGGGCAAAGTCGACATAATCCTTACTCCTGGTGTATATCTTATTGGGAGTTCCGTCCCAGAGATGGGAATATAGAATCTTTTCAGATAGAGTGAGAGGTCTGCCTAACAG
>JBPCUI010000119.1:0-3282 GCA_051011235.1 Flavobacteriaceae bacterium | reverse complement strand
CCGGAGATTTGCAGTACGAAATACAGGTTACGGATAACGAGAATAACCCTATTGAGACAGAGGTGGCTTTGAGCATAACAAGACTGGGGAAAGAACAGCAAGATAATGACGAGATACAAGCGAGTTTTAATGAATTTGAACTATTTCCACCCTTTAAGGGCAAAGCTGAGTTAAGTTCAATGGACCAGGATCGAAAAGAGCGATTTATAAGTGATATCAGGCTTTTGGCATCTGCTCCGGATCTTAAAAGGGACATATTTTCAGAATTAGAGGAAGAGACCAGTATTAAGTATCCTTTCCAGGATGGCCTGGAATTAGTTGGATATGCTTATGATATGGAGAACAATTTGTTGGTGAGCACTCCAATACAGGTAATGGCATTTACGATAGGGGAGATCTGGGTACAAGACCTACAGACAGATTCAAAAGGACGATTGTTTCTTAAAAACCTCCAGTTACATGGGAATTCAGACCTGGTATTCAGGACCGTTGGCGAGGAAACTCAAACGAGATTAGTCCGGGTTATACCTGCCACGATTCAGAATAAGCAGGACTCGGAAGCTCTGGTTAAGACCAAGATAGCAAATGAGAAGAAGCGAGTATTCGAACCTTCAGCTTTTGAGACTCAAGACACTACTGGCCTAATTAAGCTTAAAGAAGTAGTAGTGAAGAAGAAGGCCCCGGAAAAGATTTCGACTCCTTCTCTTTATAATATTGAGCCGTCAAGGATCCAGTACCAGAATCCGGAAAGACCTAAAACACTCCCTGAACTGTTGTTGAATATTCCAGGGGTTGTGGTCAGGGGTATAGGTACGCTCACACCCTCTGTATCCTTACCAAAATCCGCTGGAGCGGGGCCTATTTTATGGGTATTAGACGGATTTCCGATTAATCAAACAATTGGTGGATTGGGCATAGCCGGATCTAACCCATTTGTAGAAGTGATAAGCATGGTTCCCGCTACTGATGTAGAAAGAATTGAGCTCCTTATGGGACCGGCAGCTGCCATATACGGAACGCGGGGTGCAGGAGGTGTATTCCTGATTTACACGCGTACAGGCTCTGACCTGAATGGAACAAAAAGAAAAGAAGCTCAGTTGGCCTTTCAGGGATACGAGCCCGAAATAGAATTTAAGGACTATCTGGAAGAGAGATCTAAAAAGGCAAGAGAAGCTTCAATTATATTGTACTGGAACCCGAGTATTCAAACCGATGAAAACGGCAAAGCTATTGTTCGATTTGCCAAACCGGAAACCGACCGTCCGTTTAAAATGCAGCTTAGTACTATTACCCCCGACGGCAAGATAGGACTCTATGAAGGATCACTGACAGATCATAGATCGGTTGAAACAGGAGGGAACTAAAAACAGAGGCGAGCTATATTTTTAAATTGGTTAACTCTCCGTTTTTTTGTAATTTAATTGTGATCCCGACAGGATAATTCCCCCGCGTTTATGATCCTTTGCTCTTCATAGTCTAGATGAAAACTATCTATACTAAGGAGTTTTATGATTTTAGTCATAGATAGACAATCCTGAGGGCCATAATTTTGAGAAAAATCAAAAAATACTATCATGAATCAGCAGCTTAAAGCATTACTTGTTGTTGCAACCCTTTTATTTGGGTTCAATCTATCTGCACAGGAAAAGGGGAAAACTGAATTTAAGGGAAAAATAGGCAAAACTCTACAAGACTCTGAGGAGTATTGGCCAGAACCTGTAAAAGCACCGGAGAATGCTCCGAATGTACTTGTCTGGCTAATCGATGATATGGGCTATGCTCATTCCAGTGCTTTTGGTGGTTTAACCCCAACACCTACTATCGACAAATTGGCAACTAATGGTTTACGCTTCAACAACTTCCATACAACAGCTCTTTGCTCACCTTCGCGTGCAGTAATTGCAGCGGGAAGAAATCATCACAATATTGGTATGGGATCGCATTCGCTTCTTGCCATGGGTTTTCCAGGTTATAACGCCCACCCGCCTGAATCTGCCAAGGGTTTTGGTGAAATCCTTAAGAATGCCGGGTGGTCCACTATGTTTTTGGGCAAATGGGATCACACCCCGCAATGGGAGACTTCTTTTTCAGGACCATTCGATCGCTGGCCATCTGGCGATGGGTGGGAACATTACTATGGCTTTATGTCGGGCGACATGAACAACTTCAACCCGATCATGTGGATGGACCATACACCAATGCAGCCTAACTATGATCAACCGGGTTATCATGTAAATGAAGACCTGGCCAATACAGCCATTCGATGGATATCTATGCTAAAAGCTTCCAGTCCTAATAAACCTTTTTGCATGTTTTGGGCTACAGGAGCAGTTCATGCCCCCCATCACGCACCGCGAAATTGGATTGAAAAATTCAGAGGAAAGTTTGATATGGGTTATGACAAGGCACGCGACGTAATACTAGCCAACCAGATTGAGATGGGCATCGTACCCGAGGGAACAAAGCTTGCCCCTCGAGACGAACAGATTCCGGCCTGGGAAACATTAAATGATGAGGAGAAGGCTCTCTATGCTCGCCAGATGGAGGCATTCGCAGGGCAGCTCGCTTACTCCGATTACGAGTTTGGCCGCATCCTGGATTACCTGGAACAAATTGGCGAACTCGACAATACCCTGATTGTATTCACATCCGATAATGGCGCCAGCGGCGAAGGGGGTTTACATGGTACTTTTAATGAAAATACATTCATTAACGGAATGCCGCAGGTCCCCTACGAAATCAATAGTCAATACATCAACGAATGGGGAAATCGCGTTGGTGTCTGGCATGTTACCGCGGGCTGGGCCCAGGCGGGCAACACGCCATTCCCATACTATAAGCAGAGCGTTTACCGTGGCGGTACCGCCGATGCACTGGTGATCTCATGGCCCAAGGGTATAGACAAACAACACCATGGCCAGATACGGAAACAATATCACCATATCATCGACATTGCACCAACCATTCTTGAAGCGGCCGGAATTCCGCAGCCCGAGAAGGTTGATGGCATCCAGCAGAACCCAATGGATGGTGTCAGCATGCTCTATACCTTTGATGAGAAGAACACAGGTGCACCCTCGACGCACACAACCCAGTACTTTGAAATCGCTGGCGACCACGCGATTTACCACGATGGTTGGATCCTTAGCACCAAGGTCATGCGTGTGCCGTGGGACAACAGTGGAACGGCCGACCAGCACCCTGAAAACTGGCCATGGGAACTGTACGACCTGAGCAAGGACTGGACCCAGTACAACGATGTAGCTGCACAGTATCCTGAAA
>JBPCUI010000118.1:0-3947 GCA_051011235.1 Flavobacteriaceae bacterium | reverse complement strand
GCTTCGGAAACTTGAAAGATCAGGGCTTATCGCCGGCTCCAGGTTTACCATTAATCCAAAGGCGCTTGGTTATCGGACGCTTGCTTACATTGGAATCTTCCTGGATAAAGCCATGAGTAACCCAAGGGCTGTCAAAGAATTAGAGCGTATTCCAGAAGTATTGGAATGTCACTATACCACAGGTAACTGGTCTATACTGATTAAGGTTTTATGCCGTGATAATGAACATCTGATGCAGGTTCTCAATAAGAATATTCAACAGATTGAAGGTGTATCAAGAACCGAGACATTTATATCCTTAAATCAACAAATAGACCGGCAGATTTCCATTTAGTATAATACCCGGTGTTGATTCCAACGGATTAATCCCGTCCTCCAAATACCTGAAACCCCCAATAGACTAAAGTAGCCAAAGCTCCTATAGCGGCCACCAAATAAGTCCTTGCAGCCCATTTTAAGGCATCTTCAGATCCTTTGTATTCTTCCTGGGTAACCATATTCTTGTTTCTTAACCAGGCCAGTGCCCTGTGGCTGGCGTCGTATTCAACCGGCAAGGTAATAAAGCTAAATAGTGTGGCAAGCGCCATCAGCACTAATCCTGCCACAGCTATATAATAACCGAAACCAACACCAGCGGCTGCGCCTAGTAATAGCCCGCCAAATACAATCCACATAGACATACCAGAAGTGACACTTACAACAGGAACCAACTTAGAACGCATTGTGAGCCATTCATAGGCCTGTGCGTGCTGCACCGCATGGCCGCATTCATGGGCCGCAACTGCCGCTGAAGCAGCATTTCGCTGGTTGTATACTCCCTCGCTCAGATTTACAGTTTTATTCTTAGGATTATAATGGTCCGTGAGCATCCCGGGTGTTGAAACAACTTTAACGTCATAAATGCCGTGATCGGACAACATTTTTTCCGCGATCTCAGCACCGCTCATTCCATTGCGCAAATGAACTTGAGAATAATGCTTGAACTTGCTTTTCAATCGGCTGCTCACAATCCAGCTTACAAGTGCTATCCCACCGATCAATATATAATAGGTCATCATAATAATTCAGATTTTATCTTTTTGCAAAATTACAACTTTCACCAACTGCTAAAGCAAAAACCCCGCCATTGATTGGCGGGGCTCAATATACTGACATTTTGTACCATTAAAGTAAAACAGCTTCGCTGGTGAATGACGCTTCGATCTCCTTATATACCACTTCTCCTTCTACAATATTTAACCCTTTTTCAAATCCCGGGTCCATTTCTGATGCTTGATACCAGCCGTAATTTGCCAGTCTTAAAACATAGGGTAATGTAACATTGGTCAAAGCCACAGTTGAAGTATATGGCACCGCCCCGGGCATATTAGCAACCGAATAATGAACTACATCATCAATAATATAAACAGGATCCTCATGCGTGGTAGGTTTGGTTGTTTCAACGCATCCTCCTTGATCTACAGCTACATCAACGATGACTGTTCCCGGTCTCATTTCCTTTAGCATATCCTTTGTTATCAATTTAGGAGCTTTGGACCCTTTCAGAAGTACTCCGCCAATGATCAGATCGTGCGACCTGATAAGTTTTCTTATGTTATACTCATTTGAAAATTCGGTGACGACATGACTGGGCATCACATCATTTATATATCTCAACCGCTTCATATCGACATCGATTATGGTGACATGCGCTCCAAGGCCTGCTGCCATTTTTGCAGCCTGCGTGCCCACGACACCTGCTCCCAGCACCAATACTTTGCCGGGAGGTACGCCAGGCACACCACCCAAAAGGACACCTCTTCCCTTTACAGGCTTTTCAAGATACTTAGCTCCTTGTTGAATGGCCATTCTACCAGCAACTTCAGACATTGGGGTTAGTAAAGGGAGGCTACCATCCCTATCCTCGACCGTCTCGTAAGCAATACAGATTGCCTTGGATTCTATCATTGCCTTTGTAAGTTCCCAGCTGGATGCAAAATGGAAATATGTAAAAATGACCTGCCCTGGCCTAATCAGTTGATACTCTTCTCGAATAGGCTCTTTAACCTTTATGATCAATTCGGCAGATTGATATACTTCTTCAATCGAGTCCAGTATCACAGCGCCGACTTTCCGATAAACCTCATCCGAGAATCCACTACCCAGGCCTGCTCCGGATTGTACAAAGACCTTATGCTGATGCTTTAGTAATTCAAATACGCCTGCAGGTGTCATGCCCACCCTGCTTTCGTTGTTTTTAATTTCTTTAGGAACTCCGATGATCATCTTGTTATGAATTAAAGGATTACAGTCAAAACTGTGATAAAAATAACAATTTTGATAATATAATCGATAAAAATAGGGGGTTGTTCTTTATAATTCACAATTTCTCAAAGTATACCCCTCTAAAAGAAGGGGTAACTAAAAATAAAATAATAAATCTTTATGATGGATTACAGCAGATAATTAATGGAGGGGCGAGTGTTGGGAGTCTGAATTGGAAAGATTCGAAGTCTTCATTCCTACTTCAAGATTCGGTCATTCATCTAAAATCTTCTATCATCAATTAACCATCTGAGATTATCAACCTACAATATTCACGATCTTGCCAGGAACAACGATAACCTTCTTAGGTGTTCTGCCCTCTAATTGTTTTTGGGTTTTTTCATGTTCTAAAACGGTCTTTTCGATATCCTCTTTGGACATATCCAGAGGTAAATCCAAGGTAAATCTCATCTTGCCGTTAAAAGAAATAGGGTAGGTCTTGTTCTGCTCCACCAAAAAGTCCTTTTGAAATTGAGGAAAAGCCATGGTGCTAACAGACATTTTATTACCCAATTTTTGCCAAAGTTCTTCCGCAATATGTGGTGCATATGGAGAAATAAGAATTGCGAGCGGGTTCAGTATTTCCCTGTGGTTGCATTTCTGTGCCGACAGTTCATTTACACAGATCATAAAAGTAGATACGCTCGTATTAAAGGAAAATTGCTCAATGTCTTCCTCCACTTTTTTTATTGTCTTATGCAGCGTCTTATGAGAATCCCTGGATGCAGGGTCTTCGCTTATAAGAAATGAACCTTCTGGCCCATTGTGATACAATTTCCAAAGCTTCTTTAAAAAAGAATAGACCCCAGATATGCCTGCTGTATTCCAGGGTTTTGACTGCTCAAGAGGCCCCAGGAACATCTCGTACAGCCTCAATGCATCGGCTCCGTATTCCTCACAGATCAAATCAGGGTTAACTACATTGTATTTGGATTTCGACATTTTCTCCACTTCGCGGCCTACGATATATTTATCATTTTCCAGGACGAATTCTACGCCCTTAAATTCCGGCCTTGACTTTATAAATCCTTCGATATCCAACTCATTCGAAGCATTGACTAAAGACACCTCAGCATGAATAGGACTGACCTCTCTATCCGAGATATTCCCGCTGGAAATAAGCGACCCTGTATTTGCCTCCCTGTACACAAAAGCGCTGTTGCCAAGGATCATTCCCTGGTTGATGAGTTTTTTAGCGTATTCATCCTTGGTAACCCAACCACGATCGTACATAAACTTCTGCCAGAACCTCGAATACAACAGATGGCCTGTTGCGTGTTCGATACCGCCTATATACAGATCTACATCCTGCCAGTATTCCATAGCCTCATTAGAAAAAACAGATTCGCTGTTTCGCGGGTCCATGTACCGGTTAAAATACTGAGAACTGCCGGCCCAGCCGGGCATGGTATTGAGTTCGAGTGGGAAAACCGTTATGTGGTCAATTTCACTGTTATCTACCACTCGATCAGTCTCTGTAGACCAGGCCCATACCGTCGCATTTCCCAACGGAGGGTCACCGGTTTCGGTGGGGAGGTATTTTTCTACCTCAGGAAGATGCAAAGGCAGGTGTTCTTCAGAGATCATCTGTGGCATCCCATCTATATAATATACCGGAAACGGTTCGCCCCAATAACGCTGCC
>JBPCUI010000117.1:0-8530 GCA_051011235.1 Flavobacteriaceae bacterium | reverse complement strand
GGTACCGGTAGAATAGATACCAGAGCATTGGTAGAGCATTACCAGGAGTATCTCTGGAAATCGGGATTTCTAGTTCGCGAAAAATTTGATTATTCAGCATTGGAACCAGGACGCGATGAAGTTAATTACGGCCGGTTAAGGGCAAAGAGAATTGTGTTTGCTACCGGAATAGGACTGCGCGAAAATCCATATTTCAACTACCTGCCGCTACAGGGCACAAAAGGAGAACTTCTAACTATAAGGGCTCCGCAACTAAAAGAACTTTCGGTGATAAAATCCTCTGTATTCATAATTCCGTTGGGAGATGATCTATATAGCGTAGGTGCCACCTATAATTGGAAGGACAAATCCAATGAACCTACAGTGGAAGCCAGGAAAGAATTACTGGACAAGCTGCATTCATTTTTAAGATGTGATTACGAATTGCTCGATCAGATAGCCGGTATCCGTCCAACGGTAGCCGATAGGCGCCCATTAGTTGGCAGACACCCGGTATATACCAATTTATTCGTCCTGAACGGTTTTGGTTCGCGCGGAGTAATGATAGGTCCGTATGCAGCAGGAGGTCTGTTTGCATTTATCCAAAAACAAATACCCCTTCCTTCAGAAATGGACGTACAAAGATTTGATAAAAAGTATAAGGAGCAAAAATAGAATCGCAATAGCGATCTGTGATCTATTGTTTACCTGGCAGTGTTTCCGGAGTGTATCGAATAAAGAAATTCACCCAGATATTTCTCGACACCCTGATGATGATCGGCAAAAATATTACAAGTGTCAGAACAATGGCCATAAACGTTTTAAACAGCGATAAACCGATAAATAAATAGGATATTACAAAAACAGCTACGGCAAAGGCAATACCTACAGCATAGCTGACGTACATAGCTCCAAAAAAGAAAGAGGGCTCAATTTTGTATTTAGTATCACAGTTGGAACAACGTTCACGCATTTTAAAAAGATGACCCAAATAGTATGGGTTTGGGTTTATATACATGCTTTCCTCATGACATTTCGGACAGCTACCTGTTAAAATGCTATATAGTTTATTTCCTTTTTTTAACATTTGTAAAAATCTTTAGTAAAACTAATGCATTGCCAAGGTTCAACAGGTAACCCAAGTCACAAAAAATGATCAATGTTCACAAATTGGCCGTATCGTTCGGAGGAGATACTCTTTTCAGCGGTATTTCATTCCGCATCAATCCTGGTGATCGGATTGGTCTGATCGGTAAGAATGGTGCTGGTAAAACCACGCTTCTCAATATACTCTCAGGACAGCTTCAATCAGATTCTGGAGATATGGCAGTAGAGAAAGGTATCAGAACGGGGTTTCTTAAACAGGATATTGATTTTGAAATGGGATGCACTGTCCTGGAGGAGACATACAAGGCATTTGACGAGTTGAAAAAACTCGAGAACCGGATGAATGAATTAAACAAGTCACTTGCTGAAAGAGAGGACTACGACAGCGCTTCCTACGGACAGCTGATGATTGATCTGAATGAAGCGACACACCGCTATGAAATTCTGGGAGGCTACAACTACCAGGGTGAAACAGAAAGAGTATTGCAGGGTCTTGGCTTTAAAAGGGAGGACTTTGATAAAGACACGGCTATTTTCTCAGGTGGCTGGCGTATGCGCATCGAGCTGGCGAAACTCTTACTCGCAAAAAATGATGTTCTACTACTGGATGAGCCGACAAACCACCTCGATATAGATTCCATCATTTGGCTTGAGAACTATCTTCAGGCTTTTACAGGGGCTATAGTTATTGTTTCTCATGATAAAATGTTTTTGGATCAGGTGACTAACAGAACTGTTGAAATTTCATTTGGAAGAATATATGACTACAAAAAACCCTATTCAGAGTTTATGGTTTTGCGTGAAGAGATTAGAGAACAACAGCGCAACGCCAAGAAAAATCAGGATCGGGAAATTCAACAAACGGAAAGATTAATAGAGCGGTTCAAGGCTAAAGCTTCAAAAGCGACCATGGCACAGTCTTTAATCAAGAAATTAGATCGAATGGAGAGAATTGAGGTCGACGCTGAGGAACGGCAACAGATGAAGGTGCAATTTCCGGTTTCCGTAAACCCGGGAAAAGTGGTGGCAGAAATAGAGGATCTCAATAAGAACTATGGTGAAAAGGAGGTTTTGAAGGATATTAATTTGCTTATAGAAAGGAATAGTAAAACTGCATTTGTAGGACAAAATGGTCAGGGAAAAACTACGCTGGCCAGAATCCTGGTTGGAGAGTTGGAATACGAAGGGACACTTAAGCTGGGACACAATGTGCAGATAGGATATTTTGCCCAGGACCAGGTGGCGTACCTGGATGGCGAGAAAACAGTCCTGGAAACTATGTACGATGCCGCTAATGAAGGAAACCGCACAAAGGTACGAGACATGCTGGGTGCGTTTTTATTCAGTGGTGAGGATGTAGATAAATATGTCAGGGTACTATCCGGGGGCGAACGAAACAGGCTGGCCCTGGCCAAGATGCTCTTGCAGCCTATTAATGTCCTGGTTCTGGATGAGCCCACAAATCACCTGGATATCGGTTCAAAAAATGTATTAAAAAAGGCCTTAGACCAGTTTAATGGTACCTTGATAGTGGTTTCTCACGACAGGGATTTTCTACAAGGACTAACCAACAAGGTCTATGAGTTCAGAGATTACAGGATAAAGGAATTCCTCGGAGACATCAATGAATATCTTAAAACGCGTAATGCGTTAGATTTTAGGGCTATTGAAAAGTCCGATGCTGTTACCAGGTCCGGAAAATTACAGCAGGATAAAAAGGCGGATTATAAAGAACAAAAGAAAATGAAGTCTTTGAAGAACAAAATCGGCAAACTCGAGAAAGCCATTTCAGCTCTTGAAGCAGAGATCACTGATATAGATCACCAGCTGTTGATGAATTATGATCAGACCATATCGGAACCTGATTTCTTTGATCGATATCAGGAAAAAAAGGAGGAATTGGAAAAACTTATGTTATCCTGGGAGACATTGACGGAAAACCTCGAGGAGTCCGGTGAAAATGACTAGTGGAATCATTGCAAAAAATTTTCACAACAAAAAAAGGCCCTTTCGCAACAAAAACGCACCTTTCATCGATTAAATAGGCATTTTATCAGGAAAACTCGTTATTTTTGTAAGGTAATTCTTTAATATCTGTTTTTTGATATTAATTTTCTTACATCCTAAATCTGAGTCATATGAATAAGTTGCTTGCGGTATTGGTTCTCCTCCTTCTTATGGGTCCTTTTCTGCATGCCCGGGTCAGTAAAACCGAGCGGCAGGCACTGGTAAATTTGTATGAAAGCACCAATGGAATACATTGGGTGCGTAAATGGAATCTAAATGATCCGGTAAAAAAGTGGTACGGGGTAGAGGTTAAGGGTAACCACGTAGTGTCTGTAAACCTTTTTCGAAACAACCTGATGGGCCCGCTGCCGGAAAGCATCGGAGATCTTGAATTTTTAAGAGAGCTAAACCTGGCTTTCAACAATATTAGCGGCAATATACCTGAGGGAATTACACAGCTTCAGAACCTCCAGGTACTTCGCTTAGAGATGAATAAGCTTAAGGGCCAAATACCAAGGACTATAGGTAACCTGACACAATTGACCAGGTTTACAGCCTTCAATAACTTTTTAAGTGGAAGAATTCCGGAGAGTTTAGGTAACCTGGAAAATCTGACGGAACTCAATCTTTCGAGCAATGATATATTTGGAAGGATTCCATCCTCCCTCGGGAATCTGTCACATTTGGAGAAATTAGGACTTTTCCAAAACACCTTATACGGGGATGTTCCATCAGAACTTGGGCAACTATCCAAGCTGGAAGAACTGGTACTTTCCAATAACGAATTGAGTGGCGAGATCCCGGTAGAGTTTGGCCAGCTTGCGAGTTTAAAGATCATGCAAATACAGAATAACAAATTCGAGTCTATTAAAAACCTGGAGAATCTGAATACCAGACAATTCCTGGTGTTCGATTACGACAAGACAGATGAAGAGCTCAACTTTAAGGATGCCAACTTTTCTAGGACTCGTATGGCCGATACAAAATTTGAGGACGACGACAATTAGTCGACTTGTAGTTTAGTTAGTTTGGTAAAGGGATGCTATGCGTCCCTTTTTTTATTCAACTTCCCTAATATGTTTAATTATATTTAGAAAACAGTAAACAGAGTTTAATAAACATTTAACATTAGTTGCATATGCAACTAATTATATTTTATATAGCTTTGCCACATGAACAAACAGGCTTTAAATGTCGATTTCGACAATTCTATTGCCCCATGGTTGGGAAAGACGGTGAAGATTGTGGAATATTTTCTGCACGAAGAGTTAATTAAAAGGGGATTGGACCTTAGTAAAGAACAAATGATTGTCTTAAAAAAACTTCATGAACAGAACGGTAGAAATCAAAACGAATTGGCATTTCTAACGCTTCGCAACAAATCTTCCCTTACCCGTCTGTTGTCCAAAATGGAGAAAAAGAAATATATCATTCGCAGGCAAAGTGAAGAAGATAGAAGGGTTAACCATGTGTTTATTACTGAATTGGGAAGGGAAGTATATGTTAAAACCAGACCTGTGATTCAAAAATTGATTGCGACGATGGAACATAATATTTCGGAGGAAGAGATAGATCAAATGATCCGAACTCTCAAAAAGATACAGTATAATTTTACGTCCCAAGAAGCATATTTATAAAGCGAGTTATGAGAAAAATAATATTATCCATTTTAGGTGTCTTGATTATAGCAGCATCTGTCTATGGAGCCATGGTTATTGTAAATAGCAAGAATACTGCAAGGCCAAGACCTGAAAAGGTTATAAAAACTGTATTTGTAGATACCGTTAAGAATAGATCCATTCCTATCATTGTCCCGGCCAATGGAAATCTAGTGGCTAAGAGGCGAATGGAGTTGTTCGCCGAAGTCCAGGGTGTCTTTCAAAGAAGCAACAAATTATTCAAAGCCGGGCAGGCATATAGAAAAGGTGAGACTATCATACAAATTAATTCCTCGGAATATTACGCTTCGGTTCAGTCGGCCAAAAGTAATCTCTACAATCAGATTACATCGATAATGCCGGACTTGCGATTGGATTACCCCGAGATATATCCGAAATGGCTTGATTACCTCAACAGTTATGATCTTAATAAAACTACACCGGAACTTCCCGAAATGACTTCTGAGAGTGAAAAATACTTTATTTCGGGCCGGGGCATTCTGACCTCTTATTACAACGTTAAAAACCTGGAACAGAGACTGTCTAAATACAGGATAAGGGCACCTTTTAGTGGAGTTTTAACTGAAGCTTTAGTCACAGAGGGAACCCTTATTAGATCGGGCCAACAATTAGGAGAATTTATAGATACAAATGTATACGAGCTGGAAGTGGCCGTAAGTAAATCGTACAGCGATTTGCTCAAAGTTGGAGAAGAAGTGGAATTGAAGGACCTGGACAATACAAAGATCTATCGGGGTACTGTGAGCAGAATCAACGGAAAGGTAGACCAGGCCTCTCAGACTATAACAGCTTTTATTGAAGTAACAGATGAGGATTTAAAGGAAGGAATGTATTTGGAAGCCAGTCTTAATGCCAAACAAGAGGAAGGCGCAATAGAGATAAACCGAGGCCTGCTCCTGGAAAACGATCAGATCTTCGTAGTTCGCGATTCGGTACTCGATCTCATTGAAGTAAATCCAGTGTATTTCTCGGATAAAAAAGTTGTTATCAAGGATGTTCCAGATGGTATTACCATTATATCCAGGCCTGTTGTAGGAGCTTATGCGGGCATGCTGGTAAAAGTATACCAGGAAAAAGAAGATCAGTAATAATATCTAAACTTTTCAGTTAATGAAAAATGTTATCGCCTATTTTATAAAGTACCACGTAGCTGTTGATGTTATTATAATCGCATTTTTCATTTTTGGGATCTTTGGTGCCCAATCGCTTAAATCTTCATTTTTCCCGTTAACTGATTCTAAAAATGTCTTTATAAATATTACCTATCCCGGCGCTTCACCTCAAGAGATAGAGGAGGGGATTGTCCTGAAAATTGAAGATAATCTTAAAGGTCTGGAAGGGGTGGAACGGGTAACCTCTACTTCGAGGGAAAACAGTGGGTCTATTAATGTTGAGATAGAGAAGGGCAGAGATATAGACTTTATGCTGCTCGAAGTGAAAAACGCTGTGGATCGGGTTCCTACGTTTCCCAGTGAAATGGAACCTCTTATAGTTTCAAAGCTACAGGCAGTTAGGCAAACTATCACATTTGCCATAAGCGGAGAAAATATCCCACTGGCCACACTGAAACAGATCGGACGGCAAATAGAGAATGATTTGAGGGCGATAGAAGGGATATCTCAGATCGAGATGTCTGGTTATCCACAGGAGGAAATAGAGATAGCTGTTAACGAGAACAACCTGCTGGCCTATGAATTGTCATTTAATGATGTAGCCCAGGCCGTTGGGAATGCAAATATTCTTGTTACCGGCGGGAATATAAAGACCAGCGCAGAAGAGTATCTGATAAGGGCTAATAACCGCTCATATTACGGCAGTGAGCTCTCGAATCTAATTATCAGGGCAGATCCTTCCGGTCGTACTATACGTCTAAAGGATGTTGCTACGATCCGTGATCGGTTCTCAGAGACCCCTAATGCCTCTTATTTTAACGGAGATCTCTCTGTAAGTACCACGATTACCAGTACCAATACAGAAGATCTGATCTCCTCTGCCGACAAAATAAAGGACTATATCACCGAATTCAACCAAAAATATAACAACGTTCAGTTGAATGTTGTTAGTGATTTATCTAAAACGCTTACACAGCGAACAGAGCTGCTGACAGAGAATGCGATAATGGGGATGATCCTTGTTTTGATTTTCCTCTCACTTTTCCTCAATACCCGTCTTGCGTTTTGGGTAGCATTTGGCCTTCCTATCTCCTTCCTTGGAATGTTTGTGTTTGCTCCCATGTTCGATGTTACAATCAATGTGTTATCGCTTTTCGGCATGATCATCGTAATTGGTATTCTGGTAGATGACGGGATTGTAATCGCTGAAAATATTTATCAGCATTACGAAAAGGGTAAAACTCCTATGCAGGCGGCTATTGATGGTACCATGGAAGTAATCCCGCCAATAGTTTCGGCCATTATTACCACCATCTTAGCATTTTCTATGTTTTTCTTCCTGGACGGCAGGATAGGCGATTTCTTTGGGGAAGTCTCAGTGATCGTTGTACTCACCCTGGTGGTATCTCTTGTTGAAGCCCTGATCATCCTCCCTGCGCACCTTGCACATTCCAAAGCATTGCAACCAGTGGATACCAGGCCAAAAACTGGTCTGGCTAAAATATTTTCCAAACTAAAGGAAATCAATAAAGCAGGTGATCGTTTTATGTCCTGGATGCGTGATAATATGTACGCGCCTTCACTCAAGTTCGCCATTAAATACAAGATGCTCACTTTTGCCTTCTTTGTAATGGCGCTGATTCTCACCATCGGCTCAATAGGTGGCGGTATCATAAGAACCTCGTTTTTTCCAAGGTTGGCCAGCGACAGAGTAGCAGTTGAATTACTAATGCCCAATGGCACTAATGAAAGAGTCACAGACTCTATTATTAGTATGATTGAGGATAAGGCAGAAATCGTAA
The DNA here is from genome assembly GCA_051011235.1 of Flavobacteriaceae bacterium. Taxonomy (GTDB): domain Bacteria; phylum Bacteroidota; class Bacteroidia; order Flavobacteriales; family Flavobacteriaceae; genus JAHEJJ01. The sequence continues at coordinate 844 of JBPCUI010000117.1, read as the reverse complement.
ACCGCGAATTATCTAACAAATACTTCCCGGGAACAGATAAGGATCTCTATGTCAACACGATTAAAAATCTGGGCCCTGGATCTTCAGCAGCCACTTTGGTCATAAACCTTTTACCGGGTGAGGAGCGGCCAGATGAAATTAGATCCGATATGGTATCAAGTAGGATCAGAGAACTGGTGGGCCCTATTATTGGTGCAGAAAGCGTGATCTATGGTTCCGGAGGGAATTTTGGAGGCGATCCGGTATCTGTATCGCTCCTGGGTAATAATATAAAGGAACTAAAGCAGGCCAAGACCGAACTCAAAACGGCTTTGGTTAACAATGCGCTGTTAAAGGATGTAGCCGATAACGATCCGGCAGGGATAAAGGAAATAAGACTGGATCTAAAAGAAAATGCCTATCTACTGGGATTAGACCTTCGTATGGTGATGAATCAGGTACGGGCAGGATTTTTTGGATCACCCGTACAGCGCTTTCAGCGAGGGCAGGATGAGATCAGAGTCTGGGTACGATATGATAGAGAGAATAGATCGTCTGTCACAGATCTGGACGAGATGCGCATCGTTACCCCTAACGGCAGCCGCGTACCATTAAATGAAATTGCCTCTTATACCATTGAGAGGGGAGATGTGGCTATTAACCACCTGGATGGTCGCAGAGAAATCCAGATATCGGCCGATTTAATGAATGCAGAAACTACAAGTGCCACAGATATCATGGCATGGATACGAAATGATGTAATGCCCGACATATTATCGAAATACCCTACGGTAAACCCGTCCTATGAAGGACAGAACAGGGAAGCGGGTAAAATGGTCAACTCTCTTCAGGTAGTAGGATTTAC
>JBPCUI010000116.1:0-6793 GCA_051011235.1 Flavobacteriaceae bacterium | reverse complement strand
ACTGGGAGGTCTTTTAATTCTTTTGTTTTATATATGGTTAAATTCAAATCTCTTGTTGCTTGGATTTGAATTAAATGCCACTTTGAATGTCCTGCGTAAAAAACCTGCAGAAAATGAGAGAGCTTAGCAGGCGTAGAACGGTCTTATTGTCGTTGTCTGGAATCCAATCTTCCAATTGTCATATTAACTTTTGGAATGTGGGCAGCCATTGATGATATCGAAGACGTAATGGCAATTATTAAGTCCCACTGTGGTCAGAATGCAGACCTGGGGATGGATGAATAATTAGGCATTTTTGTTATGGAGTATTATGTCAATGTAGTCTTGCCTATACCGCTGGAGCGGCTTTTTACGTATCAGATAACAAATTCTCAGGCCAGTTTGATTAAACCTGGTATGCGCGTTGCCGTCCCTTTTGGCAAAACCAGGATCTATACTGCCCTGGTGATGGAAATACACCATTTACCGCCGGATGCTTATGAGGCTAAACCTATACATCAGCTGCTCGATGAAATTCCAATTGTTGCCGGGATCCAGCTTCAACATTGGCAATGGATTGCAAAGTACTATATGTGTACGTTCGGAGAAGTATTCCGTACGGCAGTACCCAGTGCACTATTGCTGGAAAGTGAAACGGTCGTTTTAAAGAATAATGATCCTGGCACAGATGAGACCGGATTGAGTGAGGATGAATTTATTGTTGTAGAAGCACTCGAACATCGTGGAGCCTTAAAAGTCAATGAAATCAGCAATATACTAGAGAAAAAGACGGTATTACCTATTTTAAATAGCCTGGTGCGAAAAAGGGCTATTGTCCTTAAGGAAGAATTGATAGAACAATACAAACCAAAAATGCTGCGGCATGTTCGCCTGGCTTCCAAATTTCAGAAAGAGACCGAGTTGCAGCAGTTATTAGACTCCCTGAAAAGGGCACCAAAGCAAGTACAAGCGGTGTTGGCTCTATTTCAATTAGAGGCTGAGAGCAGAAAACCCGTGCTTTTGAAATCACTGCAGCATGAGAGTCGGGTATCCCCCGGTGTTATACGCTCACTATTGGATAAAGGTATTCTTGAGGAATACAGCTTACGGACAGACCGGGTTGTTTACCAGGGGAATGATCCAGGAATATCTACTTTGAATCTCAATGATCAACAGTCCGAAGCATTAAATGATATACGGATGAGTTTTAAAGAAGGTAAAGTGACCTTATTGCACGGTGTCACCTCATCGGGTAAAACAGAACTTTATGTAAAATTAATTGAGGATTGCCTTGGTAAAAACCAGCAAGTCCTATACCTGCTTCCGGAAATAGCATTAACGGCACAATTAATAGAGAGACTCAAGGCGTATTTCGGATCCAATATATCGGTATATCATTCGCGTTACAATGTACAGGAGAGGGTAGAAGTGTGGTTTAATGTCCTCGGCAGAAAGGCCAAGGCGCAATTGATTATAGGAGCGCGCTCTGCAATGTTTCTGCCATATTCTGGATTGGGGCTGATTATAGTAGATGAAGAACATGAAAATTCGTATAAGCAATTCGATCCGGCTCCTCGGTATCACGCCCGGGATGCGGCTATTGTGCTGGGCCAGATGCACGGCGCCAAGGTGCTGCTGGGGTCAGCCACACCGAGTATAGAGAGCTACTTTAACGTTAAAAAAGAAAAATATGGGTATGCCAGTCTCACCAGAAGATACGGCAATGTTCAATTACCTGAAATGGAACTGGTAGATCTAAAAGAACTGACCAGGAAGAAAAAATTAAAAGGACATTTTTCAGATAGGTTAATTGCTCTAATTCACGAGACACTGGAAGCTGGTGAACAAGTTATACTCTTCCAAAATCGAAGGGGTTTTGCGCCAATAGTGGAATGTACCAGCTGCGGACATTCTCCCGGTTGTCCTAATTGTGATGTAAGTCTTACTTATCACCGCCACAGGAATCAGTTGAGATGTCACTACTGTGGCCATCATACAGACCTGCAACCCGCCTGTGTGGCCTGCGGGAATCACAGTCTTGACACCAAAGGATTTGGCACCCAACAACTGGAAGACGAGGCAAAAGCATTGTTTGACAAGGCAAGGATCGGTCGTATGGACTTTGATACAACCAGGGGTAAGCATGCACATGCCAGGATTATCCACGCATTTGAACAAGGTGAAATCGATATTTTGGTGGGTACCCAAATGCTGACAAAAGGATTGGATTTCAGACATGTAAACCTGGTCGGAATTATGAACGCGGATACACTTCTAAATTTCCCAGATTTCAGGGCGCATGAGAGAAGTTATCAAATGCTCACACAGGTTGCGGGTCGTGCAGGTCGCACAGAAAAAAGGGGCAAAGTAATCATCCAAACTTATAATCCCTATCACCAGATATTGCAACAGGTGACCACTGGAGAGTATGATAGGATGTTTTCGGAACAGATTTACGAACGTGAACAATTCAAATATCCACCGCACAACCGTATCATAAGGATTACATTAAAGCACAAAGAATACAACAGGTTAAATGAGGCTGCGGAATGGTTCGCCAGGTCAATTCGGCTAAAATGTGGTCCATGGGTGCTCGGTCCGGAATTTCCGCCTATACCCAGGATCCGCAATCAGTATTTAAAACATATATTGATAAAGATCCCGAGGGAATTATCCCATTCCAAAATAAAAAACAGCATTAAAAGACTGGAACAGTCCTTTAATGCTATTTCTCAATACAAAGGAGTAAGGATAATCTACGATGTAGATTACACCTAGCTAAACATTGCTCAATGCTTCCGCCAACTCCGTTTTCTTGTTTCGGCTCAAAGGGATCGATCTGCCACTCACTTCAACATTCTTGCTGTTGAATTTTTCGATCTTCTCTAAATTGACAATATAAGATTTATGAATACGCAAAAACTTTTCTGCTGGTAATTGCTTTTCAAAGGCCTTCATTGTGGATAGGATCACGATATTCGCTTCATCGGTAACCAACTTAATGTAATCACCAAGAGCTTCTATCCACTTAATGTCATTGAGGATAACCTTGCGTTTTTTGAGGTTGCTTTTTACAAAAATATGTTCCTCATCTTCATTTACCTTATGCATTTGCTCGTACTTGGCTACAGCTCTCTTCACAGAGGCATCGAATCGAGCCATCGTAATTGGTTTGTGCAAATAATCGGTAACGTCGTAGTCAAATGCTTTTAGGGCGTAATCTGGTTTGCCGGTAATTAAAATTACCTGTGGGCGATTTTCTAAAGACTCAAGCAGGTCAAAACCGCTGATAATGGGCATTTCAACATCGAGAAAGATTAGATCGATCTCGTTATTTTTGATACCATTCTTCGCCTCAATAGCATTACTGTATTCGGCAACCAGGGCTAAATTGGGATGATTGTTAACTAATTTTGCAACTGCCATTCGTTGCATAGAAGAATCATCTACAACAATACTTCTTAACTTCATATGTGGTTGATTTGTGGGGTTAAATCATCGACAAATTACTCAAAAACACGTTTAACTGCAATAAAAACTGTAAACATTGCTTAAAATCGTGTATGGATGGCGATGATCTCGCATTTAAGGTTTAGGTTAAGTTTAAATTTTAAGATTCTAGTACCTATAACGAAGAATTATTCAATTTCTTGTGATTCGATTTAAATATTCTTACTTTTGCGCTCCTAAAAAATATATCAAAATATGAGTCAATACGAAACTGTTTTCATTTTAAATCCCGTTCTATCTGATACACAGATAGAGGAAACAGTAAAAAAATTTGAAGACTTCCTTAAAAAACAAGGGGCCAAAATGGTCTCAAAGGAAAACTGGGGGCTTAAAAAATTAGCGTACCCCATACAGAACAAAAAAAGTGGTTTTTACCACTTATTCGAATTCACAGCGCCCGGAGAAGCTGTAGGGCCTTACGAGCAAGAATTTAGAAGAGACGAACGCGTTATGCGTTTTCTGACAGTTAGGTTGGATAAACACGCGGTCGAATGGGCAGAAAAAAGAAGAACTAAACTCAAAGCTAAAGCGTAAGGACCATGGCTAGTATAGAACAACAGGCAAAAGGAAAAAAAGACGGAGAGATCAGATATTTAACTCCGCTGAATATTGAAACCACTAAACAAAAGAAGTACTGTCGATTTAAAAAGTCAGGGATCAAGTATATAGATTATAAAGATCCGGATTTCCTTATGAAATTGGTCAACGAACAAGGGAAACTACTTCCAAGAAGACTTACAGGAACTTCTTTGAAATATCAGAGAAAAGTAGCTCAGGCCGTTAAGAGGGCTCGTCATTTGGCATTGATGCCGTACGTTGGAGATTTATTAAAGTAAAAAGCACGATCTAATGGAACTCATTTTAAAAGAAGACGTACAGAATCTTGGCTTCAAGGACGACGTCGTGAAAGTAAAGAACGGTTACGGTAGAAATTTTCTGATCCCTAAGGGCCTGGCTGTATTGGCCACCCCTTCTGCAAAAAAGGTTCTCGAGGAAAATATCAGGCAAAAGGCACACAAGGAAAAACAGATAGTTGAAGGTGCTAACAAGATTGCTGAAGAATTGAAAACACTCGAATTAAAGATAACTGCGAAAGTCGGTGCTCAGGATCGTCTTTTTGGTTCTGTCTCGAGTATTGATCTCGCGGCTGCCCTGGAAAAAGAGGGACATGAAATAGACAAAAAATATATTGGTATCAAGGGAGGTACCATTAAAAGAACAGGCCCTTACGAAGCAGAAATTAGGCTTCACAGGGATGTGATTGTCGACTTACCATTTGAGGTTGTGACTGATAAAAAATAGTTATCATAAGCGTTGATAACTTCTGAAGAGCTATGCGTGCATAGCTCTTTTTTTTGTTACATTTACTTCTACGACTCAAAATAGCTAACAATAAAACTAAACAAATGAAAATTAAAGTACTAGGTACCCTGGGCCTGCTATTTATCTCTTTAATGGCCAGTGCACAGGTGACAACCTCTAACATTCGGGGATCTGTAGTAGACGATCAAAACATACCCTTATTAGGTGCAAACGTGGTTGCGATTCATACGCCAACCGGCACGCGATACGGTGCTATTAGTAACGAAAATGGACGTTATAATCTTTTGAACCTCAGAGTTGGTGGTCCTTATGCAGTGACAATCAGTTATGTGGGATACAGAGATCAGGTACGCAGTGATATTTTCCTCTCCCTGGGTAAGACTTTCACCTACGATGCTCAGCTGATCAGCGAAAGTCAGGCTCTTGAGGAAGTGGTTCTGGTTGGAGACCAGGGAGGTACTTTTGGCAGTGATCGTACCGGTTCTGAGACCAGTTTGGGAAGAAGGGAATTAACAAGATTGCCTACCATTACCAGATCGGCTTCAGACTTTACAAGGTTAGAACCTACTTCCGATGGTAATTCGTTTGGCGGCAGGAATAACCAGTACAACAATTTCTCCCTCGACGGCTCGATTTTCAACAACCCTTTTGGTCTGGATGCTGCCACTCCGGGAGGTCAGACCAATGCTCAGCCAATTTCCCTGGACGCTATTGAACAAATCCAGGTTTCGCTGGCACCATTCGATGTTACTCAGGCTGGTTTTACAGGTGCTTCCGTAAATGCTGTAACCAAAAGCGGTACTAATGAAATTCACGGGACAGTCTTTGCATTTTACAGGAATCAGGATCTTACGGGCAGTAAGGTAGATGGAGAGGATATTTTTGTACCAGACCTATCGCAAACACAATTTGGTGTGAGTATAGGCGGACCCATAGTAAAAAATAAAGTCTTTTTCTTTGCCAATTTTGAAAGCGACAAACGGGAAGACCTCGGATCCAATTTCGTTGCAAACAGAGGACAAAGCGGCAATAACGTTTCACGCGTTAGTGCTCAGGATATGCTCGCTGTACAAAGTGCATTAGGCGGACTTGGTTATGAGACTGGTCCATTCGAAGGATACCTGCTGGATACCCAGTCTATAAAGGGAATCTTTAAACTGGATTGGAACATCAATGATAATAACAGAGTGGCACTGATCTATAACTTCCTAGATGCCAAACGGGATCTTACGGCAAATGAATTTGCAATTGGAAGAAGGGGACCAGACGCAATAACACTTCAATTTGCCAATGCGGGATATGAGATCAATAACGAAATTCATTCTTACCTGGCAGAATTGAACTCTACGCTTTCCAATGGGAACGCCGTAAATAAATTTCAGATCGGTTATACCAAGTTCAACGATTTTAGAAATCCTTTCTCCTCACCGGCACCTGCCATAAATATTCAACAAGATGGGGTAAGGGCCATCGTTGCGGGTCATGAACCGTTTTCTATCAATAACCGCCTTAAGCAAGATGTAGTCCAAATTTCCAATACCATGAACATCTTTGCCGGGAAACACACTTTTACCACTGGTTTCTCTTTTGAGCAATTTAAGTTCTTTAACTCCTTTAATCTCGGCGCTTACTTTTTTGCCGATGCCAGAGGTGCAGTGGGAGTATTCGCAGATTTCCCCGATGTACAATCCTTCCTGGATGCAGTGGATAATGATCTGATAGGTGATGCTATAACCAACGCAGAAGGAACTTTTGCCGCTAATAATGCAGTTCCTATTGGAACTCCGGGCGGATGGGCCCTGGCCGAAAGTGAATTTGGTCAACTTGCCTTTTACTTCCAGGATGCATGGGATATATCAGATAAGTTTAAGTTGACTTACGGACTGCGAGCAGATAAGCCATTGTATTTTAATACCAAAGAATTGATTCAGGAAAACATTGATCGAAAAGGCGGACTCCTGGCAGACGGTGGAACCTATGC
>JBPCUI010000115.1:0-3192 GCA_051011235.1 Flavobacteriaceae bacterium | reverse complement strand
GTGCAAGGTCACATCCCTGCGGTCATAGCCTTTATGGTTTTTATGATTTCGGGAACGGCAGAAACTAACAGAGCTCCTTTTGACATGGTAGAGGCCGAATCAGAATTAGGGGCAGGATTTCATACCGAATATTCAGGAATGAAATTCGCGTATTTCTTTCTGGCAGAATTCATAAATATGTTCATCATCGCAGCAATCGCTACCACGGTATTTTTCGGAGGCTGGCTTTCCCCTTTTGGGATTACAGAATCTATTCCCTGGCTTGGCGTACTCTGGTTCCTTATCAAAACAATATTGCTGGTATTTCTTATGATGTGGTTTCGATGGACATTTCCACGCCTGCGCGTTGACCAATTGTTGACTCTTGAATGGAAGTATCTACTGCCTATCAATCTGGTAAACATTGTGGTTATGGCATTAATTGTATGGGGCAATCTGATTATTAAATTTTAAACGAATGGGATATTTCTCAAATATCTATTACGGAATTAAAACATTACTAACCGGGATGAGTGTTACCGGAAAATATTTCCTTCATTCCAGAAAAGGAACTATTACTCAGCAATATCCTGATAACCGCGACACCCTAAAGATGTTCGATAGGTTTAGAGGAGAAGTTATTATGCCCCATGATGAGAATAATGAGCATAAGTGCACGGGATGCCAAAAATGTGATATCGCATGCCCAAATGGAACGATTGAAATTATTTGGGACAGGGGAATAGATGAGACCACTGGAAAAAAGAAAAAGAAAATAGATCAATTTGTATACCACCTAAGCATGTGCACCATGTGCGGATTATGTATTGATGTATGTCCTACGGATGCCATTGAATGGGGACAGAATTTTGAAAATTCTGTCTATGACAGGACTGCATTAACCAGAGTATTGAATTTGCCGGGTTCTAAACTACAACCAGGTATAGAGGATTAGAAGTATGGAAAAAATAATCTTTTACATCCTAGCTGCCATAATGATCATTTTTGCAATCGCATCGGTGACCAGTCGCAAAATGCTGCGCTCAGTTATCTATCTCCTTTTCGTCTTATGTGGTATTGCCGGAGTCTATTTTCTGATTGATTATAATTTTCTTGCGGCCATTCAACTTACCATTTATGCGGGAGGCATCATTGTTCTGATAATCTTTTCCGTCTTGTTGGTGCACCATATAGAAATGCAACTGGAACTAGCCAAACCTTCTAAACAATTGCTTGCTGCACTAGCATGTCTCGTAGGTCTTGGTCTCTTTTTGACCACAATATATTTACATCCTTTTGAGATAGTAGAAAATACGAATACCATTAGCACCGCTGAAATTGGCACGCTCTTGTTAAGTTATTCCGATGGTGGGTTTATCCTTCCATTTGAAGTAATAAGTGTCTTGTTACTAGCGGCAATGGTTGGTGCAATAATTATAGCTAAAGGGAAAAAATTATCCATTAAAAACCAAGAAACCAAATGATCCCCGGAGTCAGTATTTATGAATTACTTACGGTTTCTTCAATCATATTTTTTGTTGGAGTGTATGGCTTCGTCACACGAAAGAACTTGATATCAATTTTAATTTCTGTCGAATTGATCCTGAATGCCGCTGTCATCAATTTTGTAGTGATCAACAAATATCTCTATCCGGATATTTTGGAGGGTGCTGTGTTTGCCATTTTCATCATTGCCGTCGCTGCTGCCGAAACTGCACTCGCCGTTGCTATCGTTATTAATTTATACCGACAGATAAGTTCCGTAGAAGTAGAAGAAATTGAAACCATGAAACACTGATGCCAACTAGCCATTACCAACTATGATGTACCAATATGTCTTATTGATCCCTTTGATTCCTCTGGCAATTTTTTTGCTACTAGGAATCTTTAATCAGAGGATTAAGCCTGGATTATCTGGCTATATTGGCGTTGGCGGACTGTTAGTTTCTACCTTTTTAGCAGTATATACAGCTTTTGAATATTTCTTTACTACCGGAAAGATTGATGGAGCATATGAGCCTTATGTATTCAAAACTGTCTGGATGCACTTTACGGATACCCTCCACATTGATATGGGGTATTTACTAGACCCTATCTCCGTCATGATGCTTATTGTGGTATCCGTGGTTTCCCTAATGGTACATATCTATAGCATGGGCTATATGAAAGGAGATCAGGGATACACAAAATTCTTTGCATTCCTGGCCTTGTTTTCTTTCTCAATGTACGGACTTGTATTAGCTACGAATCTATTTCAAATCTATATTTTCTGGGAACTGGTTGGGGTCTCTTCATACTTATTGATCGGTTACTACTATACAAAAGAGTCGGCTGTTGCAGCTGCTAAAAAAGCCTTTATCGTGACTCGTTTTGCAGATCTTGGCTTCCTCATTGGAATCTTGATTATTGGCTATTACACAGGCACCTATGATTTTGAAATGCTTACGGATCCGGAAGGAAGCGCCATCCTTAACTGGGCTTCAGCTTCTTTTATGGGTCTTTCCGTTCTGACCTGGGGATTGATACTCATTTTTATTGGAGGCGCAGGAAAATCAGCCATGTTTCCTTTGCATATCTGGCTACCTGACGCAATGGAAGGCCCAACGCCAGTTTCTGCCCTTATTCATGCCGCAACTATGGTTGTTGCCGGTATTTATCTGGTAGCACGCTTATTCCCTATGTATTACTTTGTTGAGGACGGTTTTGCTCTTCAAATTGTAGCATATGTTGGCGCATTTTCAGCTTTGTTTGCAGCGTTAATTGCAATAACGCAAAATGATATTAAACGGGTCTTGGCATACTCCACCATGTCTCAATTGGGTTATATGATGCTCGGTCTTGGTGTATCTGGATATGAAGGCGCGGAAGGGCTGGGATATATGGCCTCTATGTTTCACTTGTTCACCCACGCCATGTTTAAGGCCCTCTTATTCTTATGTGCAGGTTCTGTGATTCATGCTGTACACAGTAATTACCTAAAAGATATGGGAAGTCTCAGGAAGTTCATGCCCATCACTCATATTACATTTCTGATTGCTGCCCTGGCCATTTCAGGGATACCTCCATTTTCAGGATTTTTTAGTAAAGATGAAATCCTGGTAGCTGCTTTTGAACAGAATAAGCTCATCTATGGAGTAGGTATTCTGGTTGCTGCACTAACAGCTTTCTATATGTTCAGGATATACTTCGGCATTTTCTGGGGAAAAAATATGC
>JBPCUI010000114.1:0-3992 GCA_051011235.1 Flavobacteriaceae bacterium | reverse complement strand
CACTAAGGCCAAAAGGCCGCATTAGCCTGTCCATTAAGAATACAACTCGACTCATATATCCCGACTCCTCGAGTAGGGAAATGAACAGAAATAAAAAAGCGATCTGAGGAATAAAAATTACAATTCCGCCAATGCCAGCCAGGATACCCTCTGCCAGCAGGTTTGTAAAAACACCTGGGGGTAAGGTTTCCTTTACCCATTCACTGGCAGCAGCAAATTGGGTGTCTATAAAATCCATTGGATACTGGCTCCAGTCAAAAATAGCTTGGAAAATTAGTAAGAGGATCAGCAGGAAAATAATATAGCCAAAGATCTTATGCGTTAAGATTTTATCGAGTGATGCCCTTAAACCTTTTGCGGTAGATGAATCTATAAGGTAGGTCTCTTTTAATACGCTATTGATAAATTGATATCTATAAATAGTCTCCTTGTGCTGTAGTTTTTTCAGTTCGGACTTTGATTTTGCCGGGAAAAGGTGCCCCCCCTGAATTCTTTCCTTTTCAACAGCCAGAAAATTGACATCCTGAGTGATCAACAGCCACAGTCTATAAAGATCCTCATTGGGATAGGTTTTTTGAAGTACTTCAAAATATTCCGGAGAAATACGGCTGGCGTTAATTACCGGATTCGTGGATATTGTTTCATAATCTGCGATAAGTGATTTTAAACGGGCGATACCCGATCCTTTGCGTGTACTTACAAGGGCGATCCTGGTGTCCAGTCTCTTTTCAAGAACACTGATATCCAATGTAATTCCCTTCCTGACCATCCTGTCGGCCATATTAATAACAAGCAGGGTAGGTATTCCGAGGTCTTTGATCTGAGTGAAAAGCAATAGATTTCTCTTTAAGTTTTCCACATCCGAAATCACAACGGCAACATCCGGGTAATCAGCACCACTTTTGTTCAATAATAGTTCAACCACCACACTTTCATCAAGCGATGTTGTGTTGAGGCTGTAGGTCCCTGGAAGATCAATGATATGTGCCTTAAGATCATCGGACAGTTTGCAGCTACCCTCTTTCTTTTCTACCGTAATGCCGGGATAATTACCCACCTTCTGTTTTAATCCGGTCAATTGATTGAAAACAGAAGTTTTACCCGTATTCGGATTTCCTATTAAGGCTACTTTAATTGTGGTACTCATTAGGCCGGACTGTCTACAATCACTTTTAAGGCTATGCGCTCTGCCATATCCCTCCTGATGGCTATATGCGACCCGTTAACATTTATGTAAATAGGGTCATTAAGTGGGGCCACCTGAACCAGTTCAACAAGGTTACCTGGCAGGCAACCTAATTCCAGAAGTTTTACGGGGATACTATCAACCGGAAACTCTTGGATTATTCCCTTTTGACCTGGCCTTAGATGTGCAATAGTGACCTCCAAATTATTTAGAATGATTTTAATTAAGGACAAATGTAAGTCAAAAAGCCGAGCATTTATCATAATTGAAATAAAAATGATGCCTGTTAAAAACTCCTAAATCAAACTGTAATCTTACGCCTTATTGACTATAAGAAGACTTGAGGATTTGTAGATCCTGCATCAGCCGTTCTATCTCTTCAGGACTCGTTCCATTATAGGTGCCGCGAATCCGACGTTCTTTATCTACAAGGATAAAATTCTCTGTATGGATCATATCGAAAGGTCCGGTACTCTCCTGGTCCTTTACGGCCAGATAGGATTTTCTGGCGAGGTCGTAAATTTGTTTTTTATCTCCGGTAACAAGGTTCCATTTTTTGTCTGCCACTCCTTTTTCCAAAGCGTATTTCTTCAGTTGGGCAACTGAATCGATTTCCGGTGTAACCGTGTGTGAAAGTAATAGAACATCTTCGTCGTCCATGATCCGTCTTTGGATTTCGGTCATATTCTCTGTCATGATCGGGCAGATGGTAAGACAGGTAGTAAAAAAGAAATCCGCAACATAGATTTTGTCCTTGTAATCTGCTTCTGTAATGATCTCTCCGTTTTGATTGATGAGCGAGAAATTATCAATTGTATGATATTTCTTTACATATTGGAGCGTGCTGTCTACTAATTCCGGATTAAAATCAGCCGGCTGGTACACCGGCAGCTTATCCTGGGGTTTAAGTGCATTGTAAAACAGGGTGAGAATGATGGCAGATAGGGCCAACATCACCAGTCCGAATAATTTGTATTTGCTAAAAAATGAAAGCATACCAACTTTGCTGCAAATTTAAAACAGCCAGGCAAAGCTCACAAAGCTAAAGAAACAAAAGGGTATTAAATTTTTATTAAAATCTATAAGCTGGCAATTCTTTCTTTTTGTAAAAGCACTTAAAAGTGTACTTTTGTGCGTTTGTGATGAATAGAAGCTGATGAGTCCCATAATAATCAAGACCTTACAATTCCTTCTTAGCCTGTCCCTGCTTATAGTACTCCATGAGCTGGGCCATTTTATTCCTGCTAAGTTATTCAAAACCAAGGTTGAGAAATTTTACCTTTTTTTCGATGTCAAATTCTCGCTTTTTAAGAAAAAGATCGGTGAGACTGTTTACGGTATTGGATGGCTGCCCCTGGGAGGGTATGTAAAAATAGCCGGGATGATCGATGAAAGCATGGACACGGAACAGATGGCGCAGGAGCCAAAGCCATGGGAGTTCAGATCTAAGCCAGCCTGGCAACGACTCATAATTATGTTAGGTGGGGTTACTGTAAATTTCCTGGTCGCCTTTCTGATATACATAGGGACTTCCTATTATTACGGAGATACGGATATTTCTACCTCGAGCATCAAAGACGGGTATTGGATTGAAAATCCTGTGCTTACCGATTTAGGGATAAAGACCGGGGATAATATTGTTTCAATCAACGGCGAACAGTACGAGAATTATTCCGATCTGAGAAAAAATCTAATCACAGCGGATAGAATTACACTTGAAAGAGAAGGTCAGCGGCGCGTTGTAGAGTTACCCGAAGATTTTCTGGGTAAACTCAGCACGGGCACAAACCTCACTTTCTTTGAATTAAGAGTTCCATTTATGATAGGTGAGATAGCAGACAGCTCTGTCAATGTCAAATCCGGCTTGAGAAAAGGGGACATATTTACATCTATCAATGATACCCCGCTCAAATATTATGACCAGGTTATCCCTTTCATTGAGGAACACAAAGGACAGGAGATATCTGCCAAGGTGAAAAGAGATGATGAAATCAGGGAAATTAACCTAAAGGTGACCGACCAGGGAAAGCTTGGTGTTTATGCCGGTGGCACGATCTTACAGTTTGCCGAGATGGGCTATTATGATATTGTAGAGAAACAATACGGCTTTTTTGAAAGCTTTGGAGTTGGAACTAAAAAGCTGATTAACCAAATTGCCGGCTACTGGCAACAATTGGAAAAAATATTCACACCCAGCACTGGGGCTTATAAAGGTGTGGGAGGCTTTAAAGCCATTTTTGATATATTTCCAAGTACCTGGAGCTGGCAGGCATTTTGGGGTATTACTGCTTTTCTTTCAATTATGCTTGCCATTTTGAATCTCCTGCCGATACCCGCCCTGGACGGAGGACATGTTATGTTTTTGATTTATGAAATGGCTACAGGCAGGAAACCCACAGACAGGTTTTTGGAATACGCACAAATGATAGGCTTCTTTTTATTGCTTGCACTGATAATCTTCGCCAACGGGAACGACATTTATAAAGCAATTTTCAAATAAGATTTTACACTAAAAAAATGCCAGCCTATACTTTAATACAGGCTGACATTTAAGCCACCGGAATTTAACAAAATACGAAGAACTTGAATCAGCTTTCCGGTGACCGATGCAGGGAACAGAAGTGTCGTGCGAATCTTAATCCCAGCTAATTCCTAAACTTGTGACCAAGATAAATCACTGTACTGCACTGGGCTTGCAGAGCATGAAATCTTTAAATAAATACAATTTTTTTTATTGGGCTATTGCAAAGAAACCGCTATATTTGCAACCTCAATTTTAAGATATATTCCTCCTTAGCTCAGTTGG
>JBPCUI010000113.1:0-3026 GCA_051011235.1 Flavobacteriaceae bacterium | reverse complement strand
AGGAAGAACAAACTTCTAAATATATTACAGATATTCTAAAAAATAACGGATTTGAAATAGAATATGGGATATCTGGTGTCCCTACCGCGTGGTGGGCTAAATGGGGATCAGGAAATCCTGTTATTGCCATTGGAAGTGATCTGGATTGTATTCCAAAAGCCTCTCAAAAACCTGGAGTGGCCTATCATGATCCTATTTTGGAAGGTGCCCCGGGCCACGGAGAAGGTCATAATTCAGGGACACCTCTTAATGTAATCGCAGTGCTTTCTGTAAAAGAAATAATGGAACGCGAAAATATTTCCGGAACACTCATTATATGGCCCGGAGTCGCGGAAGAACAATTAGGAACAAAAGCTTATTATACAAGAGATGGATATTTTGACAATGTTGACCTATGTATATTTACACATGTTTCCAATAACATGAACGTCTCCTATGGCCCTGCCAGGGGTACAGGTATGATTTCTGTGGAGTACACCTTTGAAGGGGAATCAGCACATTCAGCCGGAGCGCCCTGGAGGGCCAGAAGTGCAGCCGATGCCGTTGAATTAATGAATATTGGCTGGCAATACAATCGAGAGCACCTACACCCACTTGGAAGATCTCACTCAGTTATAAACAATGGGGGCGATCAACCAAATGTAGTTCCGTCACAAGCCTCAATCTGGTACTATTTCAGGGAAATCACCTACCCCAAAATCATGGAGGTTTACGAAAGGGCAAATGATATCGCTAAAGGTGCAGCTTTGATGACAAGAACCAAGATGAGCAGCAAAATATTAGGAACGGCATGGCCAAGACATTTTAATCAACCAATTGCTGAAGTTATGTATTCCAATATTTTGGAAGTAGGTTTACCTGAGTGGAGTGAAGCTGATCAAATGCTTGCTAAAGCGGTACAACGTGAAGTGAACTCCCCGAAAGACACAACCGGACTAGCTATTAAGTTGGATACCATAGGACTTCCTGTAGTAGAACCTGTAAGTGGTGGATCTGACGATATTGGTGATATTTCCTGGAAAATACCAACTGTTACACTGAGGTTTCCCTCTAATATTCCCGGTTTACAAGGCCACCATTGGTCTAATTCTATTGCAATGGCAACCCCTATTGCTCACAAAGGAGTAGTTGCCGGAGCCAAAGTTGAAGCCATGACAATTCTGGATTTACTTTTAAAACCAAAATTAGTAGAACAGGCTAAGGCATATTTTAATGAAGAACAGGCAAGCAAACAAAAGTATATTCCTATGGTCTCCGAAACAGATGAGCCCGCCATCTATCTTAATAAGGAAATTATGGAATTTTATGCGCCATTACTGGTTCCATATTATTACGATGAAACCAAATATGATTCCTACCTGGAACAATTAGGTATTACATATCCAACCTTAAGAGAAGACCAAATAAATCAACTAAAGGAGATGGAGTAAGCTTTAAAAATTCAAGATTTAACCCTTAATTATGGTATCAAAATTCTCGCATACAGTTATGAAAAAAATGTTTCTTTTTATAATACCAATATTCTTTATTTTCTCATGTAAACAATTCAAAGAGAAAGCTGAGACTCGTAAAAACCCACCGCGTATTGCCATTGCCGGTCTGGCCATAGAATCCAGTACTTTTTCTCCTGCCTTAACTCATGAAGAAGCTTTTCATGCAAGACTAGATGAGGATGTCTTCTCATTTTATCCATTTCTTGCTGAAGACTCCATTAACCGAAAGCGGGCAGAATGGATTCCAACTTTACGAGCACATGCCCTTCCCGGTGGTATTGTTACCAGGGAAGCCTATGAATCTCTTGTTTCAAAAACCCTCGAAATGCTGGAGGAAAATGGCCCATATGATGGGCTCTTTTTTGATATCCATGGGGCAATGAGTGTAATTGGACTTGAAGATCCGGAAGGAGATTTTATTATTCGAGTTCGAGAAATTGTGGGAAAAGAAACCCTGATTTCCACCTCAATGGATTTGCATGGTAACGTATCCTGGCGTCTGGCCCAAAATTCAGATTTGATTACCTGTTATCGTATGGCTCCCCATGAAGATGCCCTGGAATCCAAAAAAAGGGCCGTGGATAACCTCTTGAACAGATTAGAAAACGGGAAAGGGAAACCAAAATATAAAGCCTGGATACCAGTCCCTATCTTGTTA
Source organism: Flavobacteriaceae bacterium (assembly GCA_051011235.1). Taxonomy (GTDB): domain Bacteria; phylum Bacteroidota; class Bacteroidia; order Flavobacteriales; family Flavobacteriaceae; genus JAHEJJ01. The sequence goes on along the minus strand of JBPCUI010000113.1, from coordinate 875 downwards.
CCCGGAGAAAAAACCAGCACACGAATAGAACCAGGAAAAGGCCTGTATGCCATGCTGCCTGATGTTACAAAAAGTAATGGGGTCATTGATGCCGCCATTTGGATCGGCTACGCCTGGGCAGATGAAGCTCGCAACCATGCAGTCGTAATGGCAACAGGTGATGATAAAAAAGAAGTGAGTGATGCCGCCGAAAGTTTAGCAAAATATTTTTGGGAGGTTAGGTCAGAATTTGAATTCGTGGCACCTACGGCCACATTACCGGAAAGTATTGATATGGCCATTGCAAGTCAAAAAAAACCTTACATGATTAGTGATATGGGGGATAACCCAACTGCTGGCGGCGCAGGAGATGTGAGTTGGACTTTAAAGGAAATATTAGCAAGAAAAGAATTTAAATCTGAAGACGGTCCTTCTGTTATATATGCCTCTATTCCTGGGCCAGAATTAATTGAAAAGGCCCTAGAATTAAAAGTTGGTGATCCTATAAAAGCCCCGGTAGGAGCCATTGTTGATGACAGATATGCAGGCCCAGTTGAAATAGATGGAATTATCATGGCCATTGAGCATGGAGATAAACATGCAGAAACCGAGGTAGTGGTAAGAGTTGGTAGCGTAGATGTTATTGTAACAAAGAAGCGCAAACCATATCATAAAGAAGTTGATTTTACCAGATTGGGACTGATACCGCTGGAATCTGATATTATTGTAGTGAAAATCGGCTATCTGGTACCGGAGTTATACAATATGAGGGGAGACTGGATTATGGCACTTACACCAGGAGGAGTAGATCAGGACCTGGAACGACTTGGCTATAAAAACATTAACAGGCCAATGTATCCTTTAGACAAGAATATGAAAGATCCGGATTTAAAAGC
>JBPCUI010000112.1:0-6028 GCA_051011235.1 Flavobacteriaceae bacterium | reverse complement strand
CCATAGGTGGTCTGCCAATTCCTCCTTCAATTTGTAAGCTTACCTCAGGTACACTGGGCTGGAGTCCATGTATCTGATCCGTAATAAATTGTCCATCTACCATATTATTCACTCGCACATCGATCACAGCGCTACTTTGAGGTGCTACTACATTGGGAGAAGTTCCTCCTTGTATCATGCCGACATTAACAGTTATTCCTCTTTCCAGATCATTCATCGCGTACAACTGCTGCACGAGCTTAGATAGTTCCACAATAGCATTAACCCCGCTTGCCGGATCAAGGCCTGCATGTGCCGCTTTTCCTACCACAATAATTTTGAATCTTCCAATTCCTTTCCTCGCGGTTTTTAACTTACCATCCAGACCCAAAGGAGGTTCCATTACGTAAGTCCGATCCGAAATCTTGGCCAAACGTTCTATAGCACTACCAGATTCTACACTACCTATTTCTTCATCTGAGTTGATAAGTATAACCGGATTCAACGGCAGTTCGATTTTCAGTTCTTTAATGGCTTTAAGTGCAAATATCAACTGAGTGAGTCCGGCTTTCATGTCGTATACCCCGGGGCCTGTTAATTTGCCAAGTTGGTTTATTACAGGCATTTTGCGGAGGGTATTTTTTTCCCAAACCGTATCACAATGTCCTATAAGCAATTGCAATCCCTTATTCTTATCTCTTTGGATTGGCCTTGCATATAGATATCCGCCAGTTTTCTTGCCAAAGATCCTTAAACAATAGAAATCCAGGTCTTTAATGGCCTTACCCAACAGCTGAAATAAAGCGTCTTGAGCAGCAGCGTCTTTTGAGGGAGATTCAAGGGTAACAAGCTGCTTTAAGAATCTCTCCATATCTGTTCGATTCTTATTTAAATAGGCTACTATTTCATCGACACGGGAAGTGCTCATTGTGCTATCTTTGAAAATCTTTGGGAAACGGAAAATTATAGGTCTCCTTAATTAAGGCGAAACGTCCGTGTGCCACATAAGCCAGCAGGGGATTTTGCTGTAACTGAACACTTTCATCCTGCTCGGACATTCTGAGGTAATCCTTATGAACGTATGCCTTACGGATTAGCCCTGTGATTATACTGTAATCATCAAAACCGTCCACGATCTTGAATAATTCACATTCCAAGTAGAGATAAGCCCCGTCGATCATCGGTATGTCCATAGATGACGCCCTGATGGTGGATAATGCCGCGAGAACCGACTCAGATTTCGTGGTCTCCTGATTCCGGGGTGTAGCACTCAATGAAACACTTACCAATTGCTGAGGCGTAGGAAAACTTACACTGAACACGCCAGTTTCCTCAATATTGCCATATGTACAATGCCGGGGTGTACAGACAAATCCAAAGTAGTTGCCAAATCCCAGGGGTGTAGCCATATGTTTAGGAGCCAGGTCGTCCTGACCTGCTCCCCTCGATCCGACCACAACCAAAGGGGCGACCGTAAATACCCGATCCCAGATTGGAATTCGCGGATCGAGAGATACGAGATTTTTCAACGAAGCAGTTTTCATAGTTGAAAGATTCTAGGAGATATAAGTAAAAATACAACACCCATTTTCTGATTGTAATGACATTAATCAGTTGTAAGTAATGCGAATATACTTGTGGAAATTGAGGCGATGCGGTAAAAAAGAAACAGGAAACCAAAGGCCTCCTGTTTCCAGTTCGAAGAAATCTCTTAATCCATTTATCAATTCACTTAAAATGAAACAAAATGCTTAATTGACTAAGCGCAATGATTTCTTCCCACCGATCCTCCATCTCTCACGACATATTTCTGGATCGGATTTAATTCAAATTAAGGAACCGGAACAAAAGACTTGCTCCGGCTCCCAGAACATGCTAATTCTACATAATCTCCTCGCATTGCAACTTCCATTTCCGACTTATTGCTAAACCGGATCAACATCCATCGCCAAGGTTGTTGCATATTATTAACACATTCTTGTTATTGTGGGTAATAGATCACCCCCATCTAATTCTCCCACACTTTTTTTTCAAAGATCAATTTTATATAACCTGCCAAAAGTACAATTGCGATATTTTATAAAATATGATTTCGATCATGTGCTGTAAATTTTAACAACTAATGACATTTTCTAACTACAAACTGAACAAAGTCATGATTCTGGTCATTTAGTAAATACCCAATTTGAATTACTTTACTAAAAAGTTCAATTAATGAAAGGTACACTTAAACTTGGCCGGATCAGGGGTATTAAAATCGAAGTCCATTGGACATTTACCCTTCTGTTAATATGGGTTGTATTCCTTGATATTCAGAGAGGTGGTAGTTTCAATAGTGCTTTATTGAATATCATTTTTATATTGTTGATTTTCGTTTGTGTTGTTTTACATGAACTGGGTCACGCACTTACAGCGAGGCGGTACAAAATTAACACAAAAGGTATCACACTTCTTCCTATCGGCGGTGTGGCATCCTTGGAAAAGATGCCCGAAAAACCAGGGCAGGAATTACTTGTAGCACTAGCTGGCCCGGCCGTTAATGTACTGATTGCATTATTGTTACTCCTGGTTGTTCCCTTGCGCACGTATTTGGGTTTAGATGCAGAAAGCCTGGAACAACTTCTGAGCGCCCCTTCATTGGAAACCCTGCTTTTTTACCTGTTGGTTGCTAATATAATGCTTGTAGCTTTCAATCTGATTCCAGCATTTCCAATGGACGGCGGGCGTGTTTTCAGAGCTATTCTGAGCTTTACCATGGATCGGGTTCGGGCTACTGAAATTGCGGCATCCTTAGGACAGGTCCTGGCCGTTATTTTTTTTATCCTGGGCTTGTTTTACAATCCATTCCTCGTCTTGATAGCACTGTTCATTTTCATCGGGGCATATGGGGAGAACAAAATGGTTAAACAATCCTCGCTGGTAGAAGGTCATCTGATAAGTGAGGCTATGCTGACGAATATTACTTTAATACATCCCGACAATCATCTGGCAGAAGTGGTAGATATAGTAATCGCTGGAAGTGAGAAAGATTTTGTGGTTATGAGTGGTGACCAGATAGAAGGACTACTGTATCACAAAGACATCCTGAAAAACGCCAGAAACGATACTCTAAAAGTAAGTGATATCATGAATGTCCAATTCAAAACATTAAACGCCTCAATGCCGCTGCAACGCTTTTTTGATCTCTTATCTAATCAAAAAAACCTTTTCTTCCCGGTAACAGATGAAACTGGCAAATTACTTGGGGCCATAGATATGAACAATGTAAGTGAATTCCTTGTACTTAAAGCAAGAAGTATTCCCGCTAATTGAATGGTGCCTGCACTGATCCTAATCATTTCGAATAGGTGGTTGATTTTATAAATTGAGTAAAATTTTAGTCATGAATGATAAATACCTCCCCATATCACAACAGAAGCTGGAGAAACTGGCCAAATTTAATGAGCAGTATTGTGTTTCTATGTACATCCCTATGTATAAATCGGGTAAAGAGCAGAATCAGGGTTTGAGTCAGGCACATTTAAAATCCTGTACTAAGATCGCACATCAAAACCTGTTGGCCCAGGGAATGGATAAATCGGAGGCACAGCAATACCTAGAACCAATATCAGAATTGCAAACTAACGTGCAACTGTGGCGAAACCCCTCAGACGGGTTGGCGATTTTCCTCGATAAACAAAATGGATTAACCTATCATCGAATACCCAGCAAATTTGAACCCACAACTTATGTCAGCGATCATTTCTATCTGGTACCGCTACTGCCCTTGCTTGAGTTCGATACGACATTTTATCTTTTGGAACTCAGCCAGGATCACGTAAAACTATATCACGGCAGTAAATTTGGCATTGAGGATCTCTTTGTAAACGACTTTGCGCCCGAAACACTGGAAGAAGTGGTTGGTTCTGATTTTGAACAAAAAATGCTGCAGTTCCACACTGGCCATTCAATGTACAGTGCGGGTTCATTTCACGGTAAAGGCGAGGGTAAAGACGATGAACGCAAAGAAATTTCGCAATTCTTCCGTGAGATTAATAAGGGAGTTCTCAAGGCCATTAAAAACAGGCATGCACCCCTGGTCCTGGCATGTGTAGATTGGCTCTATCCAATATATAAAGAGGCTAACACCTATCCACACCTCTATCCTGATCACCTGAGCGGCGATCCGGAATATACAACCAAGAGCAAAATGCAGCAGGAAGCCTGGGAATTAATCACTTCGATTTACCAGAAAAAAAAGAAACAAAAAACAGTACTCTTCGGTGAACTTATCCATACACAAAGAACGTGTCATCAAATTTCTGAAATTGTACCGGCAGCCAAACAGGGTAAAATAGAAACGCTATTCCTAAGTAAAGGAGATGAGGTTTACGGTTCATATAATGGTACAAACAATTGTGTGATTTTGGATACAGAAAAGGCGGCTTTCAACTTCTCATTGATCAACAGGGCTGCTCTGAATACAATTTTGCAGGGCGGAAAGGTATTTACTATGGAGCCAGAGGATATGCCTGTTAAAAAAAGACCACTTAATGCCATATATAGATACTGATCTCCAGCTCAGCCCTATTGGGTATTAGCTGATTTCAATATAGCAATAGCTTCCTCATCGGTAAGTTGGTTAAACTTCTTATAAAACTGTCCGACAGCCTGAAAGTTGAAAGGAGCGCTCAGGCACACAACCTCATCTACCAGGGGGGTATCCTCGAACTTTGTAATGGCCATTTTTGGTGCTACAGGTATTGCGACTACAATTTTAGCAGCTTGTTGTTCCTTGACTAATTGCACAGTCGCCATCAATGTATTTCCTGTAGCGATACCATCGTCTATCACAATTACGGTTTTGTCCTTTAAATTCTGGGGAGAGTTATTTTTATAATATTGATCGTATCGTTTTTTAAGAATATCCCTAACACCTTGGGTCTCCTCTTTGATATATCGTTCCGAAACTCCAAGCGTATCGCCCAAAACAACATTATTGAGACTTATGGCCCCTATTGCGTATTCCTTATTAAATGGATGGCCCAATTTTTTGATAAGTGCCACATCGAGGGGTGCGCGCAGGGCTCTGGCAACTACAGAGGCCACGGGCAGACCACCCCTGGGAATGGCTAAAATAACCACATTCTCCCTGGCATAGTGGTTTAACTTTGCACTCAACTGTTTCCCGGCATCATTCCTGTCTGCGAACATTGATATACGATTTACACGGCAAAATTGCCGCTGTGGAGGCCTTTTGTTCTTTTTGCAGTATCTAATACCCCTACAACCGTATTACAGTTATGCCTTTTGGTAAACAAGGTGTTTCTTATGAAAACTTAAAAGTGGAATATCGACCTCCAGTTTCATGCGTTTTACAAGATCCCTGTGCCATAAATTACTTATTAAATGATGGCCTTCGCGCTCCAGCATCGCCAGCAACTGAGGTTTAATTTTGTCCAGATACTCGGTGAGGGCTTTAAATATATCTTCAGAAAACTTTAATTCAATTTCTAGATCATCATAGGCGACCTTTTCACGCAGCATTTCCCGAAACCATTGCAGCTGATCCTCTACAGCATACTCTTCTTTGGTGGAAACATGGATCAGTTTTAATGAGGCCTTAAACACCTTTGCAAGCTCTGTAATTTTTTGAATCGCAGCTATATCTGCTTCTTCAAAGGCGGTCGCATATACGATGGTTTTAAACTCCGTATCTCGATAATTGAGAGGTACCGTCAGCACCGGATATTCGGACTTATCCATCAATGCTGAGGCCGTGCTACCCAGTAAGAATTCACGAACAGCAGTACTGCCCTTACTACCGATTAATATAAAACTTGGTTTTATTTTCTCCGCTTTCTCCAGGATTCCCTGGGAGGCAATGCTGTTTTGACCGATCAGAATTTCAACAGCATCAGCTTGTGCATCCCTGCCCAGGTGTTCAACGCAAAATTCCAGTAAGCGCGCATTGTGTTCCCTATATGCAGCTTCTTCCATCCGGGCATAGGCAATGCTTACTGTGCTGATAAAAGTAGCAGAAACATCAAAAATGTGAACTATATACAGC
>JBPCUI010000111.1:0-19570 GCA_051011235.1 Flavobacteriaceae bacterium | reverse complement strand
GTGTATAGGTTTTTGAACGTTGAACTGCTTCGCCGTCAATTGTTAGTGTCCATTTGGAAGCATCAATGTTTTCAGGAATAAGACCATTATTTCTGATAAACATGTATTTGTTTGGAGTTACCCGATCATCGAGTAAATGGGCCTGAGCTTCTATATTCCACGGTCGTTCATTCAATACCACCATGTTCTGGTCCTTATTGAACAATTTGAATGGATCCGGGTCCTGGAAAGCTAAAGGCAGATATCCTTCAGGTAGTGACGCACTGTGTACAATATCCACACCTATAGCTGCAGCCATGACACCTAATGTGGAATTTTTTATAAATATTCTTCTTTTCACAACTTCTAAAGTAACTAATTCCTGAAGATTAAAAATGTAACCTAAGTTACTTTTATATCAGGTCCTCAAATGATAACTTAAGTTACATTAGAATAGGGTGAAAATGTTTATTTTTAGCTCTTATCACCAAAGCCTTTACAAAATGAAATCACATTATCAAATTCTAATAATCGGAGGTGGAACTGCCGGAATAATGACAGCAGCACAGCTTCAGCGAAAGGACAAAAATCTGGACATAGGTTTGATAGAACCTTCTGACACCCATTTTTATCAGCCTGCCTGGACATTGGTGGGTGCGGGAACCTATAATTATGACAATACATCGAGGCCAATGGCCGGCTTGATCCCCAAAGGTGTTGATTGGATTAAAGACTACGCCACAGGAATGGAAGCCGATAGTAATAGTGTGAATACTCAGAAGAGTGGTACTATAACATACGATTATCTGGTTGTAGCTCCGGGATTGGTGATGGATACATCGAGAATTGAAGGATTATCTGAGGCTTTGGATAGAGGAGTGGCATGCAGTAACTATATCGACCCGGAGCACACCTGGAAAACTGTACAAAATTTCAAAGGAGGAAACGCCGTCTTTACCCAGCCTGTGGGTGCAATAAAATGTGGTGGTGCTCCACAAAAGGCTATGTACCTTTCGGCAGACTATTTTCGCAAAAAAGGTGTTTTAAAAGATACAAATGTGATCTTCGCTACACCGGGAACCACGATATTTGGTGTGCCCGAAATCAAAGCCACCCTGGAAAAGGTGATAAGTAGATATGGAATTCTATTTAAGCCCTTTTACGCACCGTTCAAAATAGATCCGGAGAATAAGATAGTCTATTATAAATATACCGCTCCTGATGATAAGCGAATTGAAGTATCTCAGGACAATTCAATTGGTGAAATTCAACAAGAAGATGAGGTGAGAGCAATACCTTTCGATATGTTGCATCTGGCTCCACCACAGGCAGCGCCTAAATTTGTCATTGATTCTGTTTTGGCAAATGATCAGGGTTGGGTGGATGTAGATCATCATTCATTACAACATCGGAAATATGCAAACGTTTTTAGCTTGGGTGATGTAGCGGCAATTCCTACTGGTAAGACCGGGGCGGCAATCAGGAAACAAGTACCTGTTGTTGTAGATAATATTTCTAGTCTCATAAAGGATCAACCAGTCAGCAATACGAGCTATAACGGTTATTCCTCATGTCCGTTGGTCACTGCCTATGGAAAAATGGTGCTGGCAGAATTTGATTACGATAATAATTTTACCCCGGATCCCCAATTAAAGCAAATGTTGGTTTTTAACAGCGCTAAAGAACACTGGCGGCTTTGGATGCTTAAAAAATATGGCCTTCCATATCTGTACTGGAACAAAATGATGAAGGGTAAAAAGGTTTAATATTTTAGATTTTAACCGGCAAATGCATACAGAGTTATTCTGAAAAGAATTCCAAAACATCATTTTGTAGAAACCTTTAGCTCCGACGTCATTAATCTTCCTGGTTCATAACTTACAGACTACCCTGTCGATTAGGTTTGATCTGCGATCTGTACCAGATGTTTTTACTCGCACAATTCTTATAAACTATAGGGTTCATCCCTTTTTATTATATTTAGTATTTACCAGACCAGCGTTTATGAGATCCCGGTTCATTTGTACAATTTTATGGCTTTTGCTACCACTCATATCCGGTTACAGCCAGAAATTTAAGTATGCGACTTATAACGGAGGTGATCTTCCATTTAAAAAAGTAAATCAGGTTCTCGAAGATACCCGTTCCTATATGTGGTTGGCTACGGATCAGGGATTGTACCGGTTTGACGGCACTAATTTTGAGGATTATAATACAACCTTAGAAAGCAAGTACATCAGATCGTTAGTTCAGTTGGATGATAATACCATACTTTTTTCCAACGACACTGGGGTGTACCAACTATATTATGAAAATGAAGAAGTCGTTATAGATTCTTTCCTGGAAGTCGATGAAGCTGTTAGCGACCTTGAGTATCCTACAAATCTATTGCTCGACTCCCAGGACCGCCTGTGGATTGGACAGCTGGACGGGTCGGTTTTTATGCACAAAAAGGAGCAGGGTTCTTCCATGAGGTTTCAGTTGAATTCCGGGGTCAATACGCCAAAAATACTTTTTGGAGAAGATAATTATACAACAGTCTGGGCGTTTATACCAGCCCTTGGCCTATACTACTATGATGAAGAGGAGGAGCGATTTAAAGAGGAGGGAAATTATGGCAAGTATCGGCATTTTCAGGTCGTCGAAGACCAGATACTTCTGGCCGGAGAGGAAGTAATTCAGCTGCAACTAGGCGAAAATCATAATGTATTAGAGAAAGATTATCTGTTGCCTGGTGGCCAAACTTTCACTTATATCGCAGTAGATAAAATCGGACTTATATTTCTGGCATCAGAAGAAGGCCTCTTTACGCTGAACAGGGCGGCTTCTAATCATTTGAGGGAGATCTTTGGCTCCAATGACCCTCACAGGGTAGAGGAGCTCGCATTTAAGGAGGTTAATCAGATCTATTTTTCATCTGATCAGGTGAGGATCGGCGGAAAGATCTGGGTTTGTACCCCTCAGGGCTTGAGCTTATTATATTCCGGATTTTTCAAAAGTGTTTCGGGCATGGCCATGGACAATACACTTTCCCTGGGCACAACGGTCCGGAATGAGATATTAGTTTCACAAGGCAATATTTTTCGCATCAATAATACGGAAGGTGATGATCCCTTTGATGAATTTTCTACAAATCGCATAAGGGTGACCGCAATCACCTCTAATGGTCCCTTTGTATGGCTGGGTACTTCCGATGGTACGGTAATCCGGGCCCGGGAAGGGGTGCGAACCCAATTTGACATAAGCAAACGTGGTGCGGGTATATTTTTTATGTACGAGGATAGTGAGGGTGGAATTTGGTTCTGCCAGGCTCCCACGGACCAACCTATTATCGGGGTGGGTAAATTGAACAGGCGTGGCGAAATCACCGAATACAGCACACAAAAAGGTCTTGAAAGTAGGGTATTAGTGCTGGATGAAGGAGGTAAATCTGAGCTTTATGCAGCCGGGATTGGGCTGGATTCCTACCTCTATAAGTACGATAGGGAATCCGATCGTTTTGAGAATAAAAGTTTGCCATTTCCATTTAAAGTTAATAGAAATTTCGAGGTTCACGACATTTCGGTAGACTCCAGAGGGATCGTTTGGATGGCGACTACCGATGGACTTCTGAAATACGATACGGAACGAATACAACGAGTAGGGTTAGGAGAACTGACACAGAGCGAAATAAGATCTGTATGCACTTTACCCGATGGCTCCATTTGGATGGCGACAGATACAAGCGGTATGATTCATCTGGATGACAACGGAAATTATGTATTATTTGACGAGAAGAGCGGGACTCCTTCCAAAATAGCATCCTACAGGGCAATGGTATTGGATAATGCGAACAGGCTTTGGGCAGGAACTGCCGAAGGTGTCGTCTATTCAGTCATGCCATTTCCTGCCCCGCTGAGTACTAAAAAACCATCGCTGAACAAAGTCGTAATCAACGCCAGGGAAAAAGAATTTAAAGGCACTTTGGAAATTGCAAAAGAAGATGTTGCGGATTTCTATTTTACCTCTATGTCCTATCCGGGCGATGAGAACCAGATCCAGTATAAATATTATCCTTCCAACCTGCCAGAAGACGAGATTGAAGATGTAAACTGGCAAAGAGGGGAGATCGATTCGCGGGTCAGGATACAAATGTCAAACTCAGGCAAATACACTTTGGAGGTACGGGCCCAAAAACCAGGAGGATATAGCTGGAGTATACCTGTTTCGGTAACTTTTAAGGTAGTGAAACCCTGGTACGCAACTGTATGGGGGATCTTCTTGTTAATAGTATTAGGGGTAGTTGTATTTGGCTATGGAATTCGGTTTTTCAGCAAGAAAAAGACTGCTCAATTAGAATCTCTTTTATTTAATAAGGAAAAAGAACTCACTGCTAAAGAAGAACAATTGATTTCGCAGGAAGATGTAATGGAGCATCAAAAAGAAGCCCTAAAAAATACAGGGGTTAATATCGATCTCTTGCACAGCCTAATGAGACAATTTCCCAAAAGAGCGAATTGGAAAAAGGTACTTCCAATATTGTCCAAACTGGTTGAGCTTCCCACTGGAATGGATGCCTTTGAAGTTGGTTTTTTAAAGAAGAGTACTGTACAGTATATAGGCTATCAGAGGGGAAGTGCAGAAATGAAACGTCGCGAAGTTGAATTCAATGAAAAAGAAAACCTGACAAGCTATGTGCTTAATCATAAGAAAGCGTTGCTGATTAAGAATAACGAAAAAGATTCAGGCCGATTTATCGGCCAATATGATAAGCGGGGGTTCATGTCCAGGTTATATGTTCCTTTTGAGCAAAGTAAGGGTGAGGAGGTAGTATTATGTGCTTATGGAAAGGACGAGGACCGGTTTTCAGAGCAGGATTTAACCATTTTGCAGATCCTGGCTACATTTTTATCGTCGAATGTAACAGATCAAATAAAATGAATTGAACTAGATGGCGGGTAGAAAATACATTACGGTTTTGGTCTTGGGATTATTTTTCCATCCTTCAAATGCCATGACACTGCAGGATACACTCCTGGTAGGTATTCATGAGGATCCGCCATTTGTCATTAAAAATAAGGAGGGGAATTATGAAGGCCTTTCGGTTACGCTTTGGGAAAGGATTTCCGAAGGGTTAAATCAGCCTTATGAATACACGGAATACAGTGATATTATCGGAATAGTGAGAGCCATGGATTACAATGAACTGGATCTGTCTATCAATCCAATGGTGAATAACCCCTCGCGTATGAACAAATTTGAGGTGACTCAGCCATTTTACATATCCAAGCTTGGTGTAGCCATTACCAGCTCAAGTCAGAGCCAGTTCCAGATATTCATCAATAACTTCTTCTCAAGGGCATTCCTCAATGTCATATTACTGCTATTGTTCATACTGTTGTCTTTCGGTACTGTGCTTTGGTTGTTGGAACGAAAAATCAATAAATATCAATTCAGGACTGGTATAAAGGGCTTGCTCGACGGCTTCTGGTGGGCTGCAGTAACCATGACCACAGTGGGTTATGGGGATAAGGCTCCGAAAACGAATGCGGGAAAAACGATAGCCATAATTTGGATGTTTACCGCGGTGATAATTATATCCAGTTTCACGGCCACCATTGCCTCTACTTTAACAGTAAACTCCCTGGCAGCCGATATTAAAGGTATCGCTGACCTCGCGGTTGTGGATAAAATCGGGATTGTTGGCGCATCTGAAAGTGAAGATTTCCTGAGAAAGCATCATATGAGTGCCCATGAATTTTACAGAACACCAGCTCAGGGTTTAAGGGCGTTGGCGCGAGGGGAAATAGATGTTTTGATACACGACAGGATTCATTTGGAATATCAGATCAGGGCCAATCAATTGGAGACTAAGGTTAATCTTCTGGCACTTGGTTTCGAGGAACGTTATCGCAGCTTTATGATGCCGCGATCACATCCGCTATTTGAATCACTAAATTTGGAATTAATAGAGCGTATTCAAGAACCTGGCTGGAAGGAAGTACTTTCCAAGTATACTTCAGAAGGCAATTGAACATAGACTTGTTGAATAGTCCGTTCTGCTGAAATGAAATAAAGAACACAACCAGAAATAATCCAGGGATGATCGTACATCAGTTTGACAAAGAAAATACGCTGTTGAATAAATTTCTCTCCGAGCTGAGGGATGTTCAGGTACAGAAGGATGCCATGCGTTTCAGAAGGAACATTGAGCGCATCGGGGAAATTCTTTGCTATGAACTCAGCAAAACTCTGAATTACACCTCAAAGAATATTCATACACCATTTGGCTCCAAGGCTATGTCACTACCTTCAAATAACCTTGTACTGTGTTCTGTTCTCCGCGCTGGCTTGCCCTTGCATCAGGGTTTGCTTAACTATTTTGACGCGGCAGAGAATGCCTTTATTTCGGCCTATAGGCATCATCCGGATGAGGGAGACGAATTTGAGGTAATCGTTAAATATTTTGCTGCACCTGTTCTTGGCGGTAAAACGCTGATTTTAACGGATCCAATGCTGGCTACAGGTAAAACACTTGAAAATGTGTACAAGGCGCTTCAAACTCACGGAGAGCCAAAACAAATCCATATAATATCGGTAATAGGATCAATGCCAGGGGTTGAATACATCCGACGGATATTTCCGAAGAACACACATCTCTGGATAGCGGCCGTGGACGATGAACTTACAAGCAAGGGTTATATTATACCTGGTCTTGGTGATGCCGGCGATTTGGCTTTTGGTGTTAAGCTTTAAACAGGAATTGAGTTTAATACATTGACTTATCTGGCTTTATTGCTTCCTATTACACTATAACAACTTTTGATAACTTTAGAAGTAAGGAATTGGACGAAAATCCTACTTTTATAGGGTAAAATTAAATTGATATTTCGAAAATGACAGAGAAAGTAGAACGAGTACAGACACTGATCCTCGGGTCGGGTCCCGCCGGTTATACGGCGGCCATTTACGCAGCCAGGGCAGACCTCAATCCTCTGCTCTATACAGGGATGGAGCCAGGCGGACAATTGACCACTACTACAGAAGTGGATAATTTCCCGGGATACCCCAAAGGAGTAGACGGCCCTACTATGATGGTAGAGTTGCAGCAACAGGCAGAACGTTTCGGTACAGAAGTGCGTATTGGAATGGCCACTTCGGTGGAATTTAGTGATGAAGTTGGAGGAATACACAAGGTGACCATTGACGGTTCTAAAATTATTGAAGCTCAAACTGTGATCATTTCTACCGGTGCTACAGCAAAATATCTCAACATCCCCAGTGAACAACGATTACGTGGTGGAGGTGTTTCCGCATGCGCCGTATGCGATGGATTCTTCTACAAAGGACAAGATGTTGCCATTGTTGGCGGAGGTGATACAGCGGCTGAAGAAGCTTCTTATCTGGCAAATATTTGCAATAAAGTGACCATGCTTGTACGGAAGGACTATATGAGAGCTTCTAAAGCAATGCAGCACCGAATTAACAGTTTACCTAATATAGACCTGCGCTATAATCATGAAGTGGAGGAGGTATTAGGTGATCAGGTGGTGGAGGGTCTCCGGTTTTTCAACAATAAGACGGGGGAAAAAGAAGAAATTTCTATTACTGGATTTTTTGTAGCCATTGGCCATAAACCAAATACAGAAATTTTTGAAGGACAGTTAGAAATGGATGATACCGGTTATATTATTACTGATGGGAGATCTACCAATACTACCAAGCCAGGGGTTTTTGCCAGTGGTGATGTCCAGGATAAGATCTATAGACAGGCTGTAACCGCTGCGGGTACGGGCTGTATGGCAGCTCTTGATGCTGAAAGATATTTAGCCTCAATTGAAACGCCGCAAGAGGTTTCGTGAAAAAGTATTGATCTAAAAAAAAAGAACCGCTGCCAGGTAGGGCAGCGGTTCTTTTTTATAGAGTAGGATTAGTCTATGCGCTTGTAATTTTCTGAAAAGGTCCGATCACCATCTTCATCGAAGGAAATCTGACTATATGTATCGGCTTTTAATATCAGTTCAAATGTAAATTCACGCATGGTATCCAAAGCTGTCATCATTCCTACATCACCGTATTCTATGGTTTCTATTAAATCCGTATCAGTTATTCTATAAGAACCATATCCAAATCTTCCAACCACATTATTACCATCAGCGTCTTTAGTTTGGTCAGGAGTGGTACGAGACCACATGATCTTTCCATTGTAATACATTTTAACCTGTCTGTAACCTTCCTGAAGTTCAACGGTGTCACTAATTTCATCATTTTCAAAATTGTAAAAATGCTGCAATTCCCAGGTACCTTCAATCGAATGCATCGTGGGGGGAGTTGAAGACGTAATAGCTGTAGTAGTTACAAAAATCACTATCAATAAAACCAATCCTATCAATTTTTTCATGGTTGTGTGTTTTTATGAGTGAATTACCTTTTAAACCAAAAAGTTACAATTTTTTTTATTAAAACCACGAAAATTATATACCTAATTGAGCTTGGTGCGAATTAAGTTTGCACCTTATTTTTCAACTGTAAAAGAGATTGATCAATTCGGCGAGTTTTTGGATATCCTTCTTTAGGTGAGAAGCACTCAAAACAATGCGACTCTGCCATGAATCTTTATCCGTAGGGTATTGGAAATCGGTAACACAAACTCCATGTTCGAAAAGGAATTGGGTCAACTTCTTATCCTGATAGACAAATACGGGATACTCATCTAAATAGGAAAATCTATCGGTTACCAAAAGCATCTCACGAAATTGATCTGTCAGATCCAAAAGACGAGACCTCTGCGATGCATAGAGGGTGTCCGCATCGATCAGTGCTGCTAAATAAGCTGCCGAAGCCGGGCTGGCTCCTGCAAATAAAGAAGTAGACCTGAGTTCTGTAATTCGTTCCGCAGTACCAAAAATAGCGCCGGCTTGCAAACCCATAGATTTGCCCAGGGAGCAGCAAACTAAGAGTTCTTTGGGTTCCAGTTGCCGAAGTGCCTGATAGGATCCACTGCCATTCGGACCTACTACACCAATTCCGTGTGAATCATCTGCAACAAGAATACAGGAATCAAGAGGGAGCAACTTAAGTCCCTCGAAACCGGGAAACGAGTCTTGAGAGAAATCAATTGTATCCAGAAATAGTACTGGGGTATTGGTAATACCGTTTTTAATTTTGTTTTCCATCAGGAGTTTTAGTGAGTTGTAATCTTCAAAAACCTCCTGAGTTCTTGCATAGAGTGCAGAATGAGTATTTGCTTTAAAATAAAGCTCGTAGTTCTGCTGCTCCATATAAGTAGCCAGTAGTTGGCCGGCTAAATACCCCGAGGACAATGTGATACTGGACGCACAGTCCACCCAATTATTTAAGAATCTTTCTGCTTTTTCATACATCTCAATTTGTACATTAGAAATTCTGGAGGCTCCGTAATTGGTTCCATAACTCTTTACATGTTCTATAAACAGGGACTTAAATTCGGGGAGAGATTGCATTCCGAGATAGGCCGTGCCCCCAAAATACAGGTAGGTATTATTATTTAATTGAATCTCACGTCCCGGGAATGTACTTATCCTTATCGAATTCATCTCAATTGAATACCACTTCCGCCTGATTCCGGAAATATTACAATACCTTCCTCTCTTATTTGCACACCGTCTGCGATGTCCTGATCTAATAGCAGGGCTCCATCCATATCTACATAATCCAGCTGAGGTAGTAGTTGGGCAATTGCCGAAATACCTACAGTGGATTCTGTCATACAGCCGACCATTACCTTAACACCCAATTCCTTTGCCCGCCGGATCATTCGTAAAGCTGGAGTAAGCCCACCGCATTTGGTGAGTTTGATATTGATCCCATTAAAATGCAGTGCACAGCGGTCTACATCATCTTCAGTTATGCAACTTTCATCTGCTATGATGGGTAGCACACTATGGTGTAGCACCTTTTCCATACCTTTCCAGTCGTCGGCGGGTAATGGTTGCTCAATGAATTCTACATTTAGTTTTTTTAATACCGGCGCATAGGCAATTGTCTGCTCCGCAGTCCATGCACAGTTTGCATCTATTCTAAAAACTGCCTCGCTGTTTTCGCGTAAGGCTCTTATAATTGAAATATCATCTTCGGTTCCCAATTTAATTTTATAAATGGGCCAGGGTTTTTCTTCCATCTTCGCGATCATATTCTCAATACTATCCAGCCCAATCGTATAATTTGTAATGGGAAAGTGATCTGTATTAGTTCCCCATAATTCATATAAAGGTTTGCCGACTATTTTACCGTGCAGGTCATGAGCGGCGAGATCCAGGGCACATTTCGTAAAAGGATTTAATTCTTTTACTGTAAGAAAATCATAAAAAGCAACAGGATCTTTTAATTCATGGGATTCAATTTCATCCCTTACGGCCTCAATTTCATTAACCATGGATCCAATTTCCATTCCGTAATAAGGATTAGAAGTAGTTTCACCGTAGCCCGTAAGACCTTCAGCACTTAAACAGACTATGAGTGTTTCTTGTTCATCATAGGCCTCTCTTGAAATTCGAAACTTATGTTTAAGCCGTAAAGTATATTTTTTTATTTCGAGTTTCATCATATAAGCAATGCTGTTATTACGAATATAGAATACACCAAACATTAAAACAATAAACCCCGACGAAATAGCCGGGGTTCAGAGTGGTTGGTGAACAATTTACTTAGACTGCTCCTATTGATTGTTTTTTAATATTTATGGACACTTCCGGATACTGATTTTTTCTTTTGTACACTTGCTTCTCCGGTATAAGATATATCAGCGCCACTACTGGCATCTGCTGTAAGTGATTCAGAAACGTTTATCGTGATGTCTGACCCACTGCTCGCGTCGGCATGACATCTTTTTACAAGAAAATCCTTTGCCTTTATATCCGATCCGCTGCTGGCATCTGCGTAGAATAAATTTGCCTGACCGCTTATTCGGATATCGGCACCACTACTCGTATCTGCGTCTACTTCATCGGCAGTTAGTTCAACTTTAAGATCGGCTCCACTACTGGCATCAAGAGAAATTTTATCAGCCTCTACAATACCATTCGATTCAAGGTCGGCTCCGCTGGAGGCATAAAGCCCGGTTATCTCGGGCAGCGTTACATACACCTTTTTTGTGGCCCTTCCTATATTTTCAATAGCGTGTACTTTTAGTTTGCCGTCTCTTATATCGGTGCCGATAAGGTCTATTATATTGTCGTCTGCTTCTACTGTGATTTCATAATCGGATCCCTGGGTCACATAAACGTCCAGACCTTCAGAAGCCGACACTACTGTGAAATCGTCATTTACTTCTCTTTTGTCCTTTACAATTTCGCCGTTTCCTTTTTTTCCGGCTCCAAAGTTTACATCGAAAGCACAAGAAGACATGATGATGGCCATAATGAGGGCGATGGTAATTTTAGCTAATGTTGTCATGATTGTAGTTTTTAGATTGTTGATATTATATTTTTCTTATAGTTCGTTGATAGTATAAATTTTAAAAGAATGCCATTAAAAAGCATTTATTCTTTACTCAATTGTCAAATTCGATTACTGAATTGTAAAGTTTCAATTATTTTCCTCCGCTTTGATCTTTAATCCGTTTTCATCGATCTTCATTTCAAATGAATCCTCTTCATCTTTAATGTTAATATCTACACCATCCTCATTGATTATAATTCGTCCATTATTGTCTTCCTCCTCCTCTTCCAGTATCTCAGGACAGTTAAGACACTTTAATTCTCCGTCATCGGACATGGACCAGTCGTATTCAACAATATCACTTCGGTATAGATCTCTGTCGTAACGCATGGTCCTGGCGATATGCCTGCGGGTCGATTCATCTAGTTGAACAACTTTGCCTTCAGGTATATAGACGGTAATTCGTACTTCCTGGTCGCGGACTTTATTTTCCACCGCAGTGGTCAGGTGATCATCGAGCAATAGTACGTTGGTAACTGCTGAAAAAGTATAATCGATCTTTGAAGCGCGGTCCCTGGCGTTACCAAACGAACTACCATCAGCATCTTTCCTGATCCTTATACGGCTAAGGCTATCTTCCGACTTTTTGATGTCGAATCGGATATCGTCCGAATACAATAATTGCTCACCGCTCTCAGTGTAACTCACGACCATATCGGCAATGCCAATACTCTCCCGGTTTTCGTAGAGCTCACTGCTTCGCATGGCGACTTTTAAAGTATCAGTATCCTCAGAAAAATACAGATCTTCCTTTACGGTAACGGTTCCGGTAAAGGCATGAGCCGAGGCCTGCTTTACAGCCAGGACACTAAGCCCGATGATCGATAGCAACCAAAGTCCTAAGAGCGAGAATTTAGCAATATTGCCGATAGACTTTAGGTTGTTCACCAGAATTTTCAATCCGAGGTATAAAAGGAAGAAAAAAGGTATACCTATGGCGAAGAACGCGAGCAGTGAAACCATCCATACCGGTGTGCCCGTAGAACTTACCATATCGTAGAAATCTATACCTGGGATATGTACTATGTCTAATACCCCAACGGTGAACAGCGCTATAAATAGTCCTATTAAGGTGGCCGCACCGATAATTATGAGTAAAATACCAATGAACTTGCCGAAAACCTTGAACAGGAACATAATGATGTCACCAATAGTGTCAAAAAATGTATGTGTACTATTCTTTACCTTATTACCTACCTTTTCATAATCTACATTCTTTACTTTTTCTGTAACATCATCAATACCTTCCTTTACTTTGCGCTCAATATTGCTGATATTAACAGCTTCCCCTTTCATATCGAGCTTTTCGGAGGTTGAAGCGGCTTCGGGTACCAGGATCCAAAGTAGGATATAGGCTATAAATCCGAAACCTGTAAAAAGGGCAAAGAATATGAAGAATAATCGAATCCAAAGCGCATCGATACCGAGATAATGTTCTAACCCTGAACACACACCGCCAATATATTTGCTGTCGATGTCGCGATAGAGTTTCTTAACACGCTTAGTTTTCTTTTCTGATGTGCTAGGAGCATCCTCAAAGATGTCTTCATCTACCATATAGTCTTCGGGCTGTCCCATTACGTTGATCACCTCATCTACTTCCTTTAAGGTGATCACCTGTCTTTCATTTTCCAGTTTTTCATGGAAGAGTTCGGCTATTCGCGCTTCTATATCGGCAATGATCTCATCACTCCCCGATGTGCCCTCGAAAGAACGTTTAATCGCTTCAAGATAGCGCTGTAGCTTTTTAAATGCTTTTTCATCTATATGAAAAAGTATATTAGCGAGATTTATGTTAACTGTCTTGTTCATTTTAGATGTTTTTTGCTTTAGTAACCAAGTTTACTGCACTTCTTAATTCGTCCCAGGTGGTATTCAATTCTTTGAGAAATACTTTACCTGTTTCCGTAAGACCATAGTATTTTCGCGGTGGCCCTGAGGTGGACTCTTCCCAACGATAGTTGAGTAAGCCGGCATTTTTAAGCCTCGTAAGCAGCGGATAAATGGTACCTTCTACTACCAGCATCTTGGCGTCTTTCAGGGATCCTAATATTTCGGAGGTATATTTATCTTCCCCATCAAGGATAGAGAGGATACAATACTCCAAAACCCCTTTGCGCATCTGTGCTTTTGTATTTTCTATGTTCATAATTTTACGATTCTGGCATGCCGGAACGAAGACGTACTACCTGGCTCCGGCATTAGATTAACTGTTCATTTTTTGTTGATTCCATTTGATTGATGAATAAACTACTGATGTGTGATTGATGAATATTTTAAACATTGTTTATTTTGTGTTCCGAACCTGGTGGGCCTGGTGATCATAACTTAACTCTCGTTTTATTTTCCAGTCCTCTCCTTCCAGGATCCAAATATGTGTAAACCTGGCGGTATCCCCGCGCTGGTATATTTTTTCCTCATTTAGAAATTCAAAACGATGAATACCGTGCTGAATGGCGCCGTACAATTCGCCTTTATTGTAAAGCGGATAAACTTCCAGACTGTTTTCTTGTAAAATGCGTTTTGAAGGCTGTGGATCGGCCGGGTTACGATTAGCACAATTTTCTATAGTCGGTGCTAAAAATGATTCGCGGCCTATTGTAGCGCCACCCTTATCGTGGTAAAACTCAAAATCTTCGGTAAAAAGAGCCTCCATGGTATCGGTATCGCAACGGTTAAACGCCGCGTCAAACAGCAGGCTGTCTTTTTCTTTGAGTGCTTTATACAAATCACTCTGTTCCGAAACCTGGCTCAGACCCATAAAGAAAGTGAACAGCATTGCTATTAATAGTATCAGATGTTTTACAAGAATGGTCATTATTTTATAAATTTTATAGTGATAGGGTACCTAAATACCTGTCCTTCATTTGTTCTAATTGTGGCTAAAATGGTGTAAACAATATTGATAACAAAGAGTGCCAGTTGGAGCATTCCACTGATCCCAATTGGCCATAAAAGTCTGCCAAAACGAAGCCAGTCACCATTAAAGTGAAAATTTATATTGTTGAATTCATTAAAATCTCGCAGGTTCAATACTCCTCCTTCAAATATGTTGGGTAGGAATCCGAGAAAGAAAGGAATTGAGATCATTCCTATGACAATAGAATAGAGCAAAAGGCTGATCTGAAAATTCAACGCCTGCTTTCCATTATGATCTATATAGGCATTTTCGTTCCTGTTGGCAAGCCAAAGGACCAATGGTAGAATGAAGTTACCAAAGGGTATAAAAAACTTGCTCAGCGTGGAAGCATGGATCACTGCCGATAAATTTCTCTCGTGTTTGGTCAATGATTCTGTCATGGCATATTAGTTTCTTATGCAAATATATATCTAAAAGAAGGTATTATGCAAAACATAGTACTATAATTTAACATATATTTAACATATTATAGTTCAGATATATTCGGTACTTTTAGTCGGGAAATTGTCTCAACATGAGTGAAATAAGCAAGTTCAATACTTTTCTATTCTTTAAATTACCGTCGGCCTGGTGGTGCGGTGTTCGATTGCGACAACTAGATTCTCAGCGGGCAGTTGTATGTGTAAGATACCGATGGATCAATCAAAACCCATTCAAATCGATGTTCTGGGCCGTTCAGGGCATGGCAGCAGAACTGAGTACCGGTGCTTTGGTAATCAATCAAATTAAGGCGACAGGAGAAAGGATTTCCATGTTAGTGGCCAGCAATAGGGCCGTATTTACTAAAAAGGCGCGTGGTAAAATTACCTTTTCCTGTGAAGATGGTCATCTTATAAAAAAAGCGCTGGACGAGACCATATCAACGGCGGAAGGCAGAACTTTTTGGATGAAGTCGGTTGGTCATAATCAGCAGGGCGAGGCCGTGGCTACATTTGAATTTGAGTGGACTGTGAAACTGAAAACAAAAAACAAATAAGCTTAGCTGTAACAATTCCTTTCTGATGTCAACCAACAACTGATAACTTTAAACTAGTAACAATGAATTCGCACGAAATAGATTTTAGCATTTTCGGTGAGGAAATGCAATATGTTGAAATTGAACTGGACCCTCAGGAGGCTGTAGTGGCGGAAGCCGGGAGTTTTATGATGATGGATACCGATATTCAGATGGAGACAATATTTGGAGATGGTTCCAATCAGGACAGCAGTGTGCTTGGGAAAATATTTTCTGCCGGAAAACGTATACTTACTGGTGAGAGTTTATTTATGACAGCATTTCTAAATGTAGGTGCCAACAAGCGTCAGGTAAGTTTTGCTTCTCCCTATCCCGGTAAAATTGTCCCCATAGACCTTTCTGAGAAAGGGGGAAAATTTATCTGCCAGAAAGATGCATTCCTCTGCGCCGCCAAAGGTGTATCGATAGGCATTGAATTCTCAAAGAGACTTGGGCGAGGATTTTTTGGAGGAGAAGGATTTATTATGCAAAAACTAGAGGGAGATGGGATGGCTTTTGTTCATGCAGGAGGCACACTGGCCCGCAAAGAATTGGCTGCCGGAGAGCTGCTCAGGGTAGACACGGGTTGCATTGTGGGTTTCACACAGGATGTGGATTACGATATAGAGTTTGTAGGTGGTATAAAGAATACAATATTTGGTGGAGAAGGACTGTTTTTTGCCAGTCTACGCGGTCCTGGCGTTGTTTATATTCAATCTTTACCATTTAGCAGACTCGCTGGCCGGATCTGGGCTGCTGCTCCTAAAGGAGGCGGGAAAGATAAGGGTGAAGGTAGTATTTTAGGAGGTCTTGGTGATATTTTGGATGGAGATAAACCCTTCTGATTTTCGCATAAATTTATTATCGGGCGCCTGAGGAGTATATCAACTGGCTCGGCGGGCTTGAGGATATCTTACCGGAATTTTGCGATACACCGAAATCATTAAAATGGCAATCCCTGTAATGATCAATTAATTATTGCTAAAATCACTGTTGTGAAAATAAAGAATATTGAAAAAAAACTGTTATCAGATAATTGGTACGTATTAAACAAGTATTCTTATGATTATCTCAAACCAGACGGAAATTGGGAGAGGCATCATAGAGAAGTTTACGACAGGGGAAACGGAGCAGCAATTCTGCTGCTGAACCGCGCTCGCGGAACGGTAATACTCACGAATCAGTTTCGTATGCCGACCTATGTAAATGGAAATGAATCAGGTATGATGATTGAGGCCTGTGCAGGCCTTCTGGACGGTCTTAATCCGGAAGAATGTATTAGAAAAGAGGTAGAGGAAGAAACCGGATTTAAAGTAAATAATGTGACTCAGGTAATGACTACTTATATGTCGCCGGGCTCTGTTACCGAAATCTTGTATCTATTTATCGGCACCTATGAGAATCGGATGAAAGTAGGTCCGGGAGGCGGGTCTAATGATGAAACTGAATATCTTGAAGTATTGGAATTACCCTTCGAACAAACGCTTGATATGATTGCCACCGGTGAAATTAAAGACGCAAAAACAATCATATTACTTCAACATGCGGCACTTCAAAAGCTGTTCGCAAAACCAGATTCTAATTCGAATCCCTGATTAGTTCCAATACGATTTGAATCTCGTCCCTGAGTCTTTGGTGGCTTATGGTAAAGCCGTTGTTCATTATGCTAAAAATGAGCAACCTGCCCGAATTTGCCCTTAAATAGCCGCTGATGCAATAAATATTGCCCATCGTGCCGGACTTGGCGAATACATAAGGCTCCGGACTTCCATGGTAGTAGTCCTCAAGTGTGCCTGAGACACCGCCTGTAGGGAAAAATTCCAAAATATATGTTTCACCAAATTCCATCAACATATTATGAAGTATGCTTACCAGGGATTCGGGAGTAAATAAATTATACCTCGACAAACCTGATCCATCAACCCAGCGCGGTTGCTGTTTCAGTCCGGAAAGCGCATTTTCTCTGATGTAATCCATAGATGTACGGCTGCTTAAGGTGTCGGACAATACCGACGAAGCTGTAAGCAATAACTGTTCGGCCAAAAAATTATCGCTTTCCAGCATCATTCGGATCAAAACTGAATCCCTGGAAATTCCAAATAGACGCTGCTTTTCGCCTTCAGGCATTAATTCAATTGAATGAATCTTTTTTCCAAGGCCAAATTCCAGTAGCGCTTCAGTAAGCCCAGCTTGCATACTGAGTGGAATTCTCAAGCTGTCATTCATTTCTATTGGAGCATAAAACATATTGCGATGATGGCTTCTTTTGAAATGAGATTCAGCCATTGAAAGGCTGTCTTTAAAATATCCGGGATGTATTTTAATACCGTCATTGGGGTAGAGAAGGGCAGTGTTCCCATAGAGCGGCATACTGCTGCGCGCAACGGCAAAGGGTTGATCGAAATCCTCCCAGGCCCAACCGGCGGCATAAGGCGGATCGCTAATATTGGATGTATTCAGATATAGTGTAGAAAATTGAGACAAAAATTTAAGAGCGGTACTGTCGTTGAAATGCCTATGAAGAGTTGCCGGGTTACCCAGGCCTTCAAAATATATGGTATCACCAGCGCTGATGTATTTTAATGTGGGTAGATTTTCCGGGACAAGTTTGAGTGCCGTAAATAAGGTAAAGATTTTCACGTTGCTCGCCGGAGTAAAATAACGGGTGGACGCTCTCTTATAAATCGTATCTCTGTTCGATGGATCAATAACCAAAAAGCCAATATGATGATTGCGTAAACTCTGAACGTCGAGCCGCCTGTTCACCTTCTTCTTCAAGCTAATGTATTTTGAACTACTGCAAGATTGCTGGCTACTAAACAAGAGTGCAGAACCTCCAATTGCTAGCAGTATTCTCGATGTTTTGAAGGTGAAATCCTTCAAGCCTTTAATCGATTTTAACATCAAATTATCCAATTTTTAACTGAAAATAGGCAATATTTTGTATCTTAAAAGGGTTATTTTTGTTCTAACAATCTAATTAAAACAATCTAATCGTATGGCTAGACCGATGCTGGAGTACTACAAAACAGTGCTTCAAAAAGTTAGTTTTGACGTAAAATTATTTAGTAAGGAACTAAAAAAAGCAATTTCCAGACTCCTCCCGGAAGAAATTGAAGAATTGAAAAAATGGCTCCAGTTGTTTATCTCGGATAAACCCGAATTACAGCCGAGTTTAATTTATCTCAAAGCATAAGATGAACCGCCCATTGGGCGGTTTTATTTTTTGTTTAATGGACTGATGATCTTCACATCCTGAAAGGCTATAGCGCCTCTTATTATGCCTGAAATAACCTCAATAATAGCTTCGGTGATTTGTATTTTAAGCTCGCTCTTGTGGTAAATGAGACTTACCTCTCTGGCAGGAGACGGCTTGGTGAAATGCTTTAGATTATTTTTTTTTGTACTGTCGAGCTCCAGTGTATTCAGATATGGCAACAATGTCATACCGAGATCTTCATCAGCGAGATTCACCAGGGTCTCAAAACTCCCGCTTTGCAGCTGAAAATGTTCTTTCCTGAGGCCGTTGGCAGATTTACATAGATTTATCACACCTTCCCTGAAGCAATGTCCGTCTTGCAAGAGTAAAATATCACTAATATCGAGATCTTTCGCACTTAGCTTATTCAATTTTCCTAACCGGTGATTCTGTGGCACGTAGCCTACAAAAGGTTCATAGTACAAAGGACGCTCCCTTATGTACTCTATTTCTAAGGGAGTTGCAGCAATGCCGGCATCAAGATGACCGTCCTGGATATTTCGTATCATCTGATCCGTATTCTGTTCCCTGATGATCAGATTAACATTAGGATATCGCTTTATAAAAGTTTTTAGGAACATGGGTAAGAGCGTAGGCATTATAGTTGGGATAATACCCAGGGTGTATTCTCCTCCGATATAGCCTTTATCCTGATCTACTATATCTTTAATGCGCTCCGCCTCGTTAACGATATTCTTGGCCTGTTCTACAATCTTCAGGCCCACTTCAGTTGTCGAAATTGGCTTCTTGCTTCTGTCAAAGATCAGTACGTCCAGTTCGTCTTCCAGTTTTTGAACCTGCATGCTGAGTGTGGGCTGAGTTACATGACTCTTTTCTGCGGCTAATGTGAAATTCTGGTATTCTGCAACAGCCAGGACATATTGTAATTGCGTGATGGTCATAGCTAATAATTTTAGACTATAAAAGTATAAAAACTATCAATAAAATTTATCAAAATTCA
>JBPCUI010000110.1:0-14466 GCA_051011235.1 Flavobacteriaceae bacterium | reverse complement strand
GGACAAAGACGGGCAAAAATTCGTGTTGAGGCCTTTCCTGGAGGAAGATCTACAGTCAGAAAAAGAGGTAGATAGTATAACCTCTTATCTTTTTAATAATCTTCCTTTTTATGAAAACCTGATTTTTAATAAGGAGACAAGTACGATTAGAACGGTTGCTTATCTGGACCAGGATATTGTCAATACAACTGTCCGAAAGGATTTTGTCTTAAAAGACCTGACTCATCTCATCAGGAATTTCGAGGACGATACCAATTTAGATGTCCGCGTTTCAGGCATGCCCTATATACGCACTTTGAACGCACAGAATATTATCGATGAAATCGGCATATTTATCAGTGCAGCACTGATCATTACATCACTGATCTTCTTTTTCTTTTTTCGAAGTATCAGGGCAACCTTCATTTCCATTTGTGTGGTGATTATAGGAGTAATGTGGGCCTTTGGAATCCTGGGGCTTTTGCAGTACGAGATTACGGTTCTGACTGCATTAATACCACCGCTCATTATTGTTATTGGAATTCCCAATTGCATTTTTCTCATTAACAAATACCAGCAGGAAGTAAAAAAGCACGGCAACCAGGCGCTGTCATTGCAACGCGTTATCACAAAAATTGGAAACGCCACGCTCATGACCAATGTTACTACTGCCTCGGGTTTTGCAACCTTTATAATTACCGACAGCACATTACTGACAGAATTTGGCATTGTCGCTTCCCTCAATATCATCGGGATATTTATTCTCTCGCTTTTGATTATCCCGATCATATACAGCTTTATGCCGCTGCCCAAAACGAAACATTTAAAACATTTAAACAAGCGCTGGATCGATGCTTTTGTCAACTGGATGGAGCGCATAGTGCGGGATAAGCGTATCTCTGTCTACGTTGTTTCCGTTCTTCTCCTGGTTATAAGTATTATCGGAATATATCAGATCGATGTATCTGGAAGCCCTATTGAGGATATGCCAAAAGGCGAGGAATTCTTTGACGATATTCGATTTTTCGAAGAGGAATTCAAAGGTATAATGCCTGTTGAAATCGTTGTGGATGCACAGAGAAAAAATGGAATACTCAAACCCGCAACCATCAGACGAATGAATGAGATTAGCGATGTCATTGAAGAAACACCAGAGCTTTCCACACCCGTTTCTGTTGTGAATCTGGTTAAATATAGCAAACAGGCATTTTACAACGGGATCCCAAAATATTATCAATTGCCCACTTCACAAGAAAACACCTTTATTATGGATGTGGTTCGCAGGTCTGAGGGCAACGGCAATCTATTGGAAAATTTTGTGGACAGTACCGGGCAAGTGGCCCGTATCACTACATATATCAGAGATCTAAAGACAGAACGAATGGAGGAGATTGAGCAAGAACTCATTACTCAAATCCAAAAGATATTTCCTGAAGAACGATACAGGGTATACCTCACCGGCAGGGCATTATTATTCCTGAAAGGGACAAAATACCTCGTTAAGAATCTGGTCCTTTCGCTCTCACTGGCCATTTTTCTTATCGCACTTTTTATGGCCTATTTGTTTCGATCGTTCAGAATGATCGTAATCTCTTTGATACCGAACCTATTGCCACTGGTCATTACCGCCGGGGCAATGGGATTTGTTGGAGTACCCATAAAACCTTCCACTATCCTGGTTTTCAGCATTGCCTTTGGAATATCGGTAGACGACACCATTCACTTTCTGGCCAAATACCGCCAGGAGCTGATCGCCAATCAATGGCGGATTCAAAAATCTGTGTACGCAGCTTTAAGGGAAACAGGGGTTAGTATGTTTTATACTTCCATTGTTCTTTTCTTCGGATTTTCCGTATTCATAATTTCCAGTTTTGGAGGCACGGTCGCCCTGGGGGCTCTTGTTTCGGCCACGCTTCTTTTTGCCATGTTGGCAAATTTAATTTTACTGCCTTCTCTTCTACTTTCACTCGAGAGAAGCATCGCCAACAAACAGGTCCTTAAAAAACCTCAAATAGATATTTTGCCCAAAGAAGAATTACCTGTCACTACGGAAGAAGTTTAATTTTTTAAAAAATTAGACCTCCAAATCCTTTGATTAGCTGTTCATAGTTCTTTGGTATGGGTTATCTTTGCGGTTCAAAATCAGACGGGCATATTTATGAAAACATACAGTGTCAAAGATTTGCTTGCCACTTCACCCTCCGGGCAGGAAGTAACGGTAAACGGTTGGGTAAAGACATTTAGAAGTAACCGATTTATAGCGCTGAACGATGGTTCAACACTAAAGAACATACAGTGTGTGCTGGACTTTGAAAACTTTGATGAGGCTATTGTCAAACAAATTAACACAGGTGCTGCCATTGGGGTAAAAGGGAAATTGGTAGAAAGTCAGGGGCGAGGTCAGGCTGTCGAGATACAGTGTGGTGAAGTCCATGTTCACGGCGGTGCAGACCCTGAGACATATCCGATCCAACCCAAAAAACACTCGATGGAATTCCTCAGAGAGCAGGCACATCTCAGGATAAGGACCAATACTTTTGCAGCCGTAATGCGCACAAGGTCTGCCTTGGCCTTTGCCATTCATAACTATTTCAGAAATAACGGTTTCTATTACATGCATTCACCCATTATCACTGGTTCCGATGCTGAAGGTGCAGGCGAAATGTTCAGAGTGACCACTTTTGATCCTAAGTCTGCCCCTTTAACTCCAACAGGTGAAGTTGATTATAAACAGGACTTTTTCGGGAAGGAGACCAATCTTACTGTTTCTGGACAGCTGGAAGCAGAAGCCTACGCCATGGGCCTGGGAAAGGTGTATACATTCGGGCCCACTTTCAGGGCAGAAAACTCGAATACCTCAAGGCATTTGGCCGAATTCTGGATGATTGAACCTGAAATGGCTTTTTATGATCTGAACGATAATATGGATCTGGCTGAAGAATTTATCAAAAATATTATCAATTATGTGCTTACACATTGTGAAGAAGATCTGCAATTCCTTGAAAAAAGGCTTCTTGATGAAGAAAAGTCAAAGCCACAGGCAGAACGCAGTCCCATGCCATTAATTGAAAAACTGAGGTTTATTGTCGATAATGAATTCAAGAGAATTACCTATACCGAGGCTGTCGAAATACTTAAAAATAGCAAACCGAATAAAAAGAAAAAATTTCAATACCCAATAGATGATTGGGGTATAGATCTGCAAAGCGAACACGAGCGATTTCTAGTAGAGAAATATTTTAACTGCCCGGTAATTTTATTTGATTATCCGGCTAAGATCAAGGCATTTTACATGCGTTTAAATGAAGATGAAAAAACCGTAAGGGCCATGGATATTTTATTTCCGGGCATTGGTGAGATTGTCGGAGGTTCACAAAGGGAAGAGCGTTTAGAGGTATTGCAGCAAAAAATAAAGACATTGGGGATTGACGAAAACGAGCTCTGGTGGTATCTCGATCTGAGGAAATTCGGGACTGCCGAACACAGTGGCTTTGGCCTGGGGTTTGAACGCCTGGTACAATTCGTCACCGGCATGGGAAATATCAGAGATGTAATACCTTTCCCCAGGACTCCTCAAAATGCTGAATTTTAACCGGAATTCTTTAATTTTATAAGAAAGCCCGAAGGGTAGCCCTATGCTAAAACAACACTTACAGTTTAAGTTATCGCAAAAGCTTTCTCCTCAGCAAATCCAGTTAATGAAATTGATTCAATTGCCCACCCAGGCATTTGAACAACGTCTTAAACAAGAGCTTGAAGAGAATCCGGCCCTGGAAAGCGGTAAGGAGAACAGTGGCGAACTGGAAGACGATTTTAGCGATTCATTGGACAATGAGACAGAAGGCGAAGCCATCAATACCGACGATATTAATATAGACGAATATCTCAGTGATGACGAAATTCCTGATTACCGGACTCGCTCGAGTAACTACAGTGTAGATGATGAGGAAAAAAACGTGCCCTATGCAGCCGGCATCTCATTCAACCAATACCTGATCAATCAGCTCAATACCGTTTACCTGAACGATGAGGAATGGGCTATCGCGGAATTTCTTGTTGGAAGTGTAGACGAAAGCGGTTACATAAGAAGACCTGTGACCGACATCATGGACGATCTGGCATTTACACAAAATGTATATGTTGATGAACCGACCATTGAGAGGGTATTAAAAATAGTTCACGACATGGATCCGCCAGGAGTGGGTGCACGTTCCCTGGATGAATGCCTCATCATCCAGCTAAAACGCAGAGAACAGTCGCCGGCTATCCTTTTAGCCATTGAGATACTGGAAAAATCTTTTGATCAGTTTACCAAAAAACACTATGATAAACTCCTTCAAAAACACGGCATTGGCGAAGAGAAATTGAAGGAAGCCATTGCAGAAATAGAAAAGCTGAACCCCAAGCCGGGAGGTTCCTACTCAGGAAGCAACAAAATTGTGGAGCACATTGTTCCTGATTTTGCCATAAGGATTGTTGATGGTGAATTAGAGTTGAGTTTAAACGGGCGTAACGCACCGGAATTACACGTATCCAATGAGTACCGGAATATGCTTGCTGGTTATAAAAGTGCCAAAGATCGCTCCAAATCGCAAAAAGATGCGGTAATGTTCATCAAACAAAAACTGGATGCAGCCAAGTGGTTTATAGATGCTATAAAGCAACGTCAACAGACACTGTTTATCACTATGAATGCAATCATGGAATATCAAAAGGAGTACTTCCTCAGTGGCGATGAACGCAATTTGCGTCCCATGATCTTAAAAGACATCGCAGATGCAATAGATATGGATGTTTCTACGGTATCAAGAGTAGCCAATAGTAAGTACGTGGATACCCCTTACGGCACAAAGTTAATCAAGGAGTTTTTCTCGGAGTCAATGAAAAATACTGAAGGTGAGGATGTCTCAACCAGGGAGATTAAAAAGATCCTCGAGACAGTCATAAGAGATGAAGACAAGAAAAAACCTCTGACAGACGACAAACTTGCGGGCATTTTAAAAGAAAAGGGCTACCCGATTGCGAGGAGGACCGTTGCCAAATACCGTGAACAACTGGGCATTCCTGTTGCAAGGTTAAGAAAACAAATATAATGCGGCAGCTCTTTCTGCTTATTTCCTATATTTTTCACCCGCTCTTTGTTCCAATGGCCGGTACAATTGCGTATTTTCTGGTGACGCCCAAATTCACGCCCCTGGAAGTCCAAAGCGGCAATATTCTTCCGGTGTTTATTCTGACCATCATCATCCCGATAATCAGCTTCTTTATTCTGAAAAATTTAGGGGTTGTAGACTCCATTTTTTTGATGAGTGCTAAAGAGAGGGTCTTCCCACTTATTATTAGTATTGCGTTGCTGTTAATGATTATCATCAAGGTAATCCCAAACAATTATACAGCAGAACTTTATTATTTTTTTGTCGGCTTGCTGGCTGCTATTTCTTCAAGTCTGCTACTGTTATTTCTTAAATTCAAAAGCAGTCTTCACATGCTGGGCATGGGTACATTTTTAATGTTTATGATAAACCTGAGCATTCACTTCGAAATCAATGTCATCCTTGCAATAAGTTCATTTACCCTTTTTACCGGGCTTGTGGCTACCGCGCGATTATATCTGGATGCACATAGTCGGGCCGAATTATTAATAGGGTTTTTGCTGGGAATATGTTCTCAGCTTCTAACTGTTAAATTTTGGTTGTAGTTCATCGAGAGTCAATGCATCGAAAGAATGTAAGGAGTTTGTAAGAGCAGGTCCTCCGAAATCAAAGAATGTAAAAAATAATTCCCAAATGAAAGGGTACAAATCCGAGTCGGTTGCCATCCACCGTGCTAACGCCATCTTTAAATAATTCCTGCAGCGAATAATATGCGTGAATATTAAAGGTGTTATAGCCCATACTGAGAATGAGTCCGTATTGAAATTCTCGGATATCATCGTTTGAGAATTTAATCTTCTCCGAATCGGTAACGAATTTGGAGCTCGCACTAAATACATAGCTAAATTTAATGCCTGTATATACCCGCCAAAATTTATGGCTTATGGCATTAGATGTCCTCCAGCGAAATTCTACGGGCAAATCCAATGAATGAGTTTCAATTTTGCTTCTTTTAAAGGATGTCTCACCTCCAATGATGGAGTATTCTATTCCGTCGGGAGTCTCAATGGCCCGAAGATTCGTATAATAAGAATTAATGGCATAGCCCAGGCCGATACCAAAGCCTATATTTCTATCTGCATTGACAGGCAGGTCTTTGATAAAACCCCCAAAAAGGCCGTATGACAAACTTCGCTGGCTAACACCAGGAGGCCTTTTTAACAATATATTGTATGTGATCCCGAGGTAGAACTGGTCTTCGAGGTACTTGCTGTCCGGTATTAATGGTGCTGTAGTCTCCTCTTGAGAATAAAGGGATCCCGGCAGGTAGAAAAAAAGCAAAATTACCAAGTATCTCACATTGATAAAGGTAAATATTAAAACGATCTTGTTTGAATAAAAAAGCGCTTTAATTAAAAATCAAAGCGCTTTAGAAACGTATTATAATGGAGTAATACGTTATCGCAAATTCATAAAAGCATCACCTTCATAGGTAGTGTAATTCACCTTAAGGGCGTTGACTTTTCTCAGTTCCTGTTTAATATCTGATATCAGACCCATGTTGGCATTTTTATCAACTTTCATTGCTGTTGTCAGAACATTTTGAAGCTCCTGAGCTTTTTTGGCCCTTTCCTGGAGAATGAAATCCCCAACTTCGGAAACACTGGCAAATTTGTCGTTCAGTTGAATTTTAGACTCCGTACCGAATACTTTTTGATACTCTCTTGTGGGTTTGCCTACATATATATAAAGAACCCGGTCTTTCTTCTCAAGCTTTTTTACTTCGCTTGCATTGGGTAAGGTATTCTCAACCATAAGCGAACTGTCTTTCATTGTTGTCACCGTCATAAAGAAGAACAGGAGCATAAATACAATATCGGGTAATGATGCCGTGGATACTGCAGGAAGATCACTGTCTTTTTTCTTATTAAATTTAGCCATAATTCGTGCTTACTAATGGTTAATTGCTCGTTGAAGTTTCTGCCTCTGAAAGTTTTTGCGGGTATAATCCCTGAACTCTCTTGACTTTCTCTTCCAAATCGTCCCTTATCCTTGAAGGAGTCTCGGGATTTAAAAATTCAGCTTCCATTTCAGTAAAATCTCTGCCATAAAGCCGTTGCGCTTCCCTATTTCGAAGATCGTTATAGGCACCAACCAATTCGTTCTGAACGGTTATATAAGTACCGTATTTGGTCTCCCGGTCATTTTTCAATGAGATAATGGCCTTTGTGGGATTATCCGAAGAACCTGAGTCATTTTTGCCTTTACAGTAATTACAGGTTCCATCACCTCCGTTATCCAGAAATGCAATGGCTTTTTTCCTTAAATTTTTAAGATCTGTCAGTTCTTCTTCGGCCAACAACTGTCCATTCTTATTGATGTTAACTGTAAAAATATTTTTCTGTTTAATGATAACATCAGTGTCTGGCGGTTCCAATGGCGGAAGCATTCTGTCTAATCCAGCATCTGTTTCAATGGTTGTAGTAACCAGGAAAAAGATAAGTAACAGAAATGCAATATCTGCCATGGAGCCTGCGTTCACATCCGGTGGTCCTCCTCTTCTAGGCATATCTTTACAATTTAATTATTTACTTAAAACCTTCTTTAATCCTCCCCAAGCCATTGATGCAACGGCAATGAATACCAGGATAAAAAATACATTGAGACCGGTTCCAATTTTTTTAACCGTACTTTCAGTAGTAGCGACTCCGCGGTTGGCCATTTCCTCAATGTCTATATCAGTGCCACTGGACATGGCATAAGCAATGACGACAACCAATAAGAAACCGCCGAAAACCATCGCGGTTTTCTTCAATTTCTTCGGGTGTGCAAAGAGATTTGCTATGGTAAACAATAAGCTGGCAAATACCGCTACTGCAAGTAGAAGATATACGATGGTAAACATGATACTCATTGGGCCGCTTTGGACCGCTTCACCAACCGGAACATCTCTACTAGGAAGTTGGTACCACATAATCGCCGCGATCACGCCAACTACAGCTAATACTATTTTAACTATTTTGTTCATAGTGCTATAATTTTTGTGTTCTTATTATTTCTTGTGATCTACCAGCATGTCGATTAATGAGATCGACGAATCTTCCATATCGTTTACTATCTGATCGATTTTTGCCACGATGTAGTTATAGAAAATTTGTAGAATAATCGCTGTGATAAGACCAAATACTGTCGTCAATAACGCAACCTGTATATCGCCTGCAATCAGCGATGCACTAAGGTTACCCACCGCACTAATTTTCTGGAAGGCCTGGATCATACCAATTACCGTTCCCATGAAACCTAGCATCGGAGCAATTGCGATAAAAAGAGAAAGCCAGGAAACATTCTTTTCCAACTGACCCATTTGCACTCCGCCGTAAGCTACAACAGCTTTTTCGGCAGACTCTACGCTTTCACCAGCGCGATCCAAACCTTGATAGTAGATAGAAGCAACAGGGCCTCTTGTATTTCTACAAACTTCTTTGGCAGCTTCAATACCTCCAGAAGCCAGGGCATCTTCAACTTGTTGTTTAAGTTTGCTGGTATTGGTGCTCGCCATGTTCAGATAAATAATTCTTTCAATGGCCACTGCCAGTCCTAAAATCAAACACAAAAGAACTATACCCATAAAGCCTGCGCCACCTTGGATAAATTGCTCCTTTAATACTTGAGTAAAACCTTTACTCGTCTCTTCAGCAGCTTCATCCTGTAACATCACAGCAGTCGCTGCAATCGTGGAAGATAAATTTGAAGCTATTGCTTTTGCGCTTACCGTATTTGTACTTAGGACAAATAGCCCAGCCATGGCCAGGATTGAGAATAGTCTTTTCATTTTTTTCAAACTTAAATTTAGTTAGTTAATAGGGTTAAAGATAAAAAAAAAATACAATTAAAAAATTAAAACTTCAGGTCCATGATATCGGGCAGAAGCTCCAATATTTCGGAGGCCCAAAAGAAATTAACTCAGTATCTGAAATCGATGTTTTTCCTGTGGCATTGTCAATTAATTTCACAGTGCATACTGCCTCCTAAAAACGGTACATTTGTTTTGGAAAAGCACCAAATTTCAATAAGCAGCAGAGAGGAAGGGATTCGAACCCTCGATACACTTTTGGTGTATACACACTTTCCAGGCGTGCGCCTTCGACCACTCGGCCACCTCTCTAAATAATTACAGGGCGTTCAAGAAACAAAAAAAAACTTATTTACAGAAATTTTATCCTTTATTTTTAAGACATTTCACCGCGGATAGAAGTTTCAAAAACTGTTTTGAATGAAGCCGGGGATATTCCACGGCCAAGCAGGTACATAAGCTTAGTAATCGCGGCCTCCGTGCTAATATCTGCTCCATTGATAATTTGAAGCTTTCGCAGTGCTTCACTGGTTTTATAGCGTCCCATAATTACACTCCCGCCCGAACATTGGGTAACATTCACAATATGAAGGCCTCTCGCTTTGGCAGCTTTTAACTCCTCAACAAACCAATCATCGGTGGGTGCATTGCCGGTACCATAGGTCTCAAGAATCAAAGCTTTTAAACCCTTTACTGCCAGCATTCCTGCCAATAAATCCCTGTTGAAGCCCGGAAACAGCTTAAATACAGCGACGTGATTGTCCAGGCTCTTATGCGCGAAAAACTTTCTTTTTTTATTGGGGTCCCAAAGGTATTCCTGATTCACTTTAATATGCACCCCGGAAACTGCAAGTGGAGGGTAGTTAGGTGAGGTGAATGCCTCAAAATGTTCCGCATTTATTTTAGTAGTTCTGTTTGCGCGGTATAATTTATACTCAAAATATAAGCACACCTCGCGTATCAAAGGGCGGTTGTTCTTCCGCATACCGGCGATCTGTATTGAAGTGATCAGATTTTCCTTGGCATCTGTTCTCAGATCACCAATTGGCAATTGAGATCCAGTAAATATGACCGGTTTGCCAAGGTTTTCCAACATAAAACTCAGGGCAGATGAAGTGTAACTCATTGTATCGCTCCCGTGAAGTATCACAAAACCATCGTAATCTTCATAGTTCTTTTCAATGAGCGTTGCTATTTTTACCCAATGATCCGGATTCATATTTGATGAATCCATAGGCAGCTTGAACGAGACACTGTGAATGGTACTATCCAATTGTCCTAATTCCGGAATGCTTTCTACCAAGGTATCAAAATCGAAAGCCCTGAGTGTGCCCGATTGATATTCCTTTACCATTCCAATAGTACCTCCGGTATAAATAAGTAAAATGCGGGAATTCCGACTCATAACTACACTTTAAAAACTTCCTTTGAATTTTCTGTGGTTATTTGTGCTATCTCCTCGGTGTCCAAATTATAAATGCCAGCCAGCCTCTCTAAAACATGAATGAGGTAGGCACTTTCATTGCGTTTGCCCCGATGTGGAGCAGGTGCAAGATAAGGTGCATCTGTTTCCAGTACAATATGCTTTAGATCTATTTTATCCAAAAAGGTGTCTATCCTGCCATTTTTAAATGTTACAACTCCGCCTATACCCAATTTCATATTATGAGCTATGGCCGTTTTCGCCTGTTCCAGTGAACCGGAAAAACAATGAAAAATACCCCGAAGAGAATCTGATGCCACCTGGTCCAAAACTTCTATGATTTCGTCAAAGGATTCCCGACTGTGAATAACGATAGGCAGGTTGTGCTCCTCTGCAAGTTTAATCTGAAATACAAATGCCTCCCTTTGCTGCTTAATAGAACTGCGGTCCCAATACAGGTCAATTCCAATCTCACCAACAGCATAAAATTTTCTGGAAGACAACAAGGATTCTACATGTTCCAGTTCTGTCTTATAATTTTCCTTAACATGTGTTGGATGCAGTCCCGCCATCAGGTATATATGTTCCGGAAAGCTTTTTTCGAGCTCCAACATCGCTTTGGTATAAGTAGAATCAATAGCCGGGATGAAGAATCTGGTGATCCCTGCCTCAATGGCATTTTCAATGACCTTATTCCTGTCCACATCAAAGGCGTCGATATAGAGATGTGTATGGGTATCTGTTAGAATCACACAACAAAAATAGGATTATCTTTGCCAAAATTCACAAAAGTTGGCCCGTCTAAAAAAATTATTGAGCAAGAAGAAATACGTATCGATTCCTCTCACCCTCACGGAGACGAATCATTTTGAAGTCAAGGCTAAAATAAATGGGATTTCCGGACGATTTATTCTCGATACCGGGGCTTCAAATACTTGTGTTGGAATGGACAAGGCAGACCATTTCGATCTTATCTCCGAGGCTTCAGAAATCAAAGCTGCAGGGGCAGGTGCCAGAGATATGGATACCCTGATCTCCGACCAAAATAAAGTTGAAATAGGGAAATGGAAGATTAAGAAACAGAAAATAGTGCTTTTCGACCTCATCCATGTCAACGACGCGCTTATTGATCACCAGGCCTTACCGGTCGATGGAATCATAGGATCGGACATTCTCAAGAAAGCCAAGGCTGTAATAGATTACGATAAATGCCGTGTATTTCTGAAAAACAAATAAAACTGTAAAGGTCTATTAGAGCTCCAGCGCCTTTTTCAGATTCCCTTCCATAAGAAGTTCAACCGGGTTCTCCAGCGCTTCTTTTACGGCAACTAAAAACCCAACTGATTCCCTGCCGTCTATAATCCTGTGATCGTAAGACAATGCAACGAACATGATCGGAGCCACTACCACATTACCATCGCGGGCAATTGGCCGTTCAACAATATTATGCATTCCCAAAATTCCACTTTGGGGAGGGTTAACTATCGGTGTGGATAACATCGATCCGAATACACCGCCATTGGAAATGGTAAATGTACCGCCGGTCATTTCATCTACAGTTATCTGGCCTTCCCTGGCTCTTATTGCCAGTCTTTTAACTTCGGCTTCAATACCCCTGAAACTCAGATTTTCAGCATTCCGTATTACAGGGACCATAAGACCTTTAGGGCCAGACACTGCTATGCTGATATCGCAAAAGTCATAACTAATCATCTCTTTACCATCGATCATTGAATTTACCGACGGAAACAGACCGAGTGCCCTGATAACGGCTTTGGTAAAGAAGGACATAAATCCGAGACTCACGCCGTGCTTCTCTTTAAAAACTTCTTTGTACTGGCTGCGCAGTTCGAAAATCGGCGTCATATCCACCTCATTAAAAGTGGTGAGCATTGCAGTTTCGTTCT
Organism: Flavobacteriaceae bacterium; assembly: GCA_051011235.1. Taxonomy (GTDB): domain Bacteria; phylum Bacteroidota; class Bacteroidia; order Flavobacteriales; family Flavobacteriaceae; genus JAHEJJ01. The sequence continues at coordinate 2,211 of JBPCUI010000110.1, read as the reverse complement.
TCGCAGTAACAAGACGTTCGGCAACTTTACGACGCAGCATTGATAATTTGGTCCTTGTTTCGCTACGGCTACCACCCATCGGACTGCCCATTGAGGGAACCGCCTTCATTGCGTCTTCTTTTGTAATTCGACCGTTCTTGCCTGTGCCTTGAATGCTGGCTGCATCGATCCCCTTTTCGTCCATTATCTTGCGCGCAGCCGGCGATGGAGTTCCGGTGGCGTAGGTTGCTTTTTCAGCTGTAGTCGCTTGTTTTACCTCTGCCGCAGCTTCAACCGGAACTTTTTCTTTGGTCTCTTCTTTAGTTTCGGCAGCTTTGCCTTCTGGCTTTTTGGCAGCCGTATCTATCAGGCAAACAACCGCCCCCACCTCAACAGCATCGCCCTCCTCTGCCTTTAGGGTTATGACACCACTTTCTTCGGCGGGTAATTCCAGGGTAGCCTTATCCGAATCAACTTCTGCAATAGCCTGGTCCTTTTCAACATAATCGCCATCGCCCACTAACCACTGAGCAATTTCTACTTCTGTTATAGATTCTCCCGGCGAAGGGACTTTCATTTCTAAAATCATTCTCTTTTAGATTTAATAATTCTACTTTGCCTGCGTGTCATATTGTTTTTTGATATGTCAAAAACGTAGTCTATTACTTGTTGATGCCTCATTTTGGAACGCACCGCACTGCCCGATGAAGGGGAAGAGTAAAACCTTCTGGAGGCTACTCTAAATTTTTTAGCTCCTTCAAAATGGGTGAAGATATGAGTCCAGGCGCCCATATTCCTTGGTTCTTCCTGTGCCCAGACCAAATCATCGGCCTGATTATACCTATCGATGATATCCATCATCTGCTCATATGGCAAAGGGAATAACAGTTCTACCCGCACCAGAGCTATATCTTCTCTTTTTAATTCTTCCTTTGTGGCCAGCAGATCGTAATAGAATTTACCAGTGCAGAAGACCAGGCTTTTTATTTTTTTCGGATCGGCATTAGCATCATCAATTACCTCCTTAAAACTGCCGTTGGCAAATTCGTCAACCGTGGAAACTGCCTTTGGGTGTCTAAGTAAGCTCTTTGGTGTAAACACTATCAGTGGTTTTCTGAAATCTGCCTTCATCTGTTTTCGAAACAGGTGGAATAAATTGGCTGGGGTAGTACAATCTGCCACATACATATTGTCGCGGGCACATAATTGAAGATAGCGCTCCATTCGGGCCGATGAGTGTTCTGCTCCCTGCCCTTCGTACCCGTGCGGCAATAACATCACGAGGCCATTCTGAAGCTTCCATTTGTCTTCAGCCGCCGAAATATACTGATCTATCATGATCTGGGCGCCGTTGCTGAAATCACCAAACTGAGCTTCCCATATGGTTAATGTATTTGGGCTGGCCATGGCGTACCCGTAATCAAATCCAACCACACCGTATTCAGACAAAAGCGAATTGTAAATCTGAAACCGTCCCTGAGTTTCTGAAATATTATTTAAGAGGAGGATTTCTTCCTCGCTATCCTCTACCTTGAGAACAGCATGCCTGTGTGAAAACGTACCGCGCTCCACATCCTGGCCAGAGATCCTCACCCCAAATCCCTCATCCAATAAAGTTCCATAGGCAAGGAGCTCCCCCATTGCCCAATCGAGTTTATCGGTATCGAAAAACATTTTTTTTCTGTCCCCAATAAGCCGTTCTATTTTTCTGAGAAATTTTTTGTCCGAAGGTAATTCTGTGATTACACTGGCAATTTCAGCAAGCCGTTTTTTATTAAAGCTTGTATCTATGGGATCCATCATTTCCCATTCCCGGGCGTGCTGAAAACCGCTCCATTCATCGGCCATAAAGGCAGTAATAATGGTTTTTTCCTCTTTTCTGGAATCCTCCAATTCCTCCTCTAAACTCGCCTTGTATTCCAATTCCAGTTTCTTTACATAAGCGTTGTCGATAATGCCTTCGGCCAACAGCTTTTCCATGTAAATATCTCTTGGATTCTTATGTTTGGCAATGATCTTGTATAGTTTCGGCTGGGTAAACCTGGGTTCATCCCCTTCGTTGTGTCCGTACTTCCGATAACCTAATAGATCGAGGAATACATCGCCCCTGAACCTCATACGATATTCGAGCGCGAACAGCGAAGCGTGTACTACAGCTTCCACATCATCTGCATTAACATGGAGTACCGGGCTTAAAGTCACCTTCCCCACATCGGTGCAATACGTAGAGGA
>JBPCUI010000109.1:0-2841 GCA_051011235.1 Flavobacteriaceae bacterium | reverse complement strand
GCTCATGGCCGTAACATCAGGGTTTTACTTGACGTAGTTGTCAATCACACAGGTCCTGTCACTGAAGTAGACCCGGTATGGCCCGAAGAATGGGTACGAACCTCGCCAAAATGCGAATTTACCACCTATGAAAATACCACGGATTGCACCTTAGTGGAGAATCTTCCTGACATATATACAAATTCAGATGAAGCCGTAGAACTCCCGGATGGTCTCCTGGCCAAATGGAAGGAAGAAGGCAGACTTAGCAATGAACTAGACGAATTGCAATTCTTTTTTGAAAGAACAGGATATCCAAGAGCGCCCAGATTCTATATTATTAAATGGCTCACAGATTATGTGAAAGACCTGGGCATTGATGGGTTTAGGGTAGATACGGTAAAGCATGCGCATGAGCATACCTGGGCCGAATTATACAAAGAGGCAGCTTTGGCATTTGATTCGTGGAAGCAGCGACATCCAAACGATAAATTGGACGACACACCTTTTTATATGGTTGGAGAGGTTTATAATTATAGTATTGCCGGTGGGCGCAGTTTTGATTTTGGGGATACGAAAGTGGATTTCTTTGACTACGGATTCCACAGCTTGATCAACTTTGATCTGAAAACCGATGCTGAAAAAAATTACGAAACTATTTTCAGGAAATACAACAGCTTACTCAATACAAAACTTAAGGGCAAAAGCGTCGTGAATTATTTAACCTCACATGATGATGCAAGTCCATATGATCCCAAAAGAGAAAAAACGTATCAAGCAGCCAATGTGTTGCTTTTAACGCAAGGCACATCTCAGATATACTACGGAGATGAAACTGCGCGTAATTTGATCATTGAGGGCACGGTAGGTGATGCTACCTTGCGCTCATTCATGAATTGGAAGGATCTTGATAGTATTGCCGAGACGAAAGCACTTCATGAACACTATCAAAAATTAGGTCAATTCAGAAGAGATCACCCAGCTGTTGGAGCTGGTAAACACAGGCGATTAGCGCGCAAACCCTATGTTTTCAGTCGCACGTACATTAAAGATGATTTCAGGGATAAAGTTGCAATTGGACTGGATCTTCCAAAAGGTAAGAAATCACTTTGGGTACAAGGCTTTTTTGGCGATGGAACACTATTGCACGATGCCTATTCAGGAACTTCGGTAGTCGTTGAAAAAGGGAAAGTTACCCTGGAAAATGACTATGAAGTCGCCCTTCTAGAACTTGCAAATTAAAGCTCAGCCTATTGGCTGGAGTGTAAGGCGATCCGATTGCCTTCGCTATCCTTAATTAGCGCCATAAATCCATGCCCTCCTCCAATCTCTGTTTTCTCCTGGAATACCTCTCCCCCTGCGGGACCTACACGAGATAACTCATCAGTCAGATCGTTACAGGAAAAATACAATACAGAACCGTGTGTTAGGCTGGGCTTGTATTCTTCATGCATTACAAGGGAACCAGAGGATCCCGGTTTGTTTTCGTCCATTGGAAACCATCCCATGATCACACCTCCCATATCATGAATACTAATAGAGATATTAAAAACTGTTTCATAAAATGCTTTCGCCCGATCCATATCCGTAACAGGTATCTCAATCCAGCTTATTAAATTTCTGTCCATATTATTTTAATTTTCCAGGATTTCTTTTAAGGATGCAAGTCCTTCTTCGAAGTCCTTTCCCAATGCCTTTTCCATATTCATAAATAGCATCATTATGCTTACTGGAAATTTATTTTTACCGCTAAATCCCCAAGTAAAATTGGTGCCATTAGATTCATTATCAGATAATTGTAAATATGCTTCTGATTCTGATTTCCAGGGTTTGAAGAAGCGTAGAGCTGATTCAATTCGCTCATTTTCTACGACACGTGTGATTTCTTGTTCTCCTTCTCCAACATCCTTATTTCCTTGCCATTTACTAATTGCACCTACCTGACCATCTGTACCCTCAAATTGCTTATTCATATCAGGATCCTTTTTGGACCATGGACTCCATTCATCTTGTTTTTGAAGAGAACGAGCATAGTTGAATACCTCGCTTCTGGGTCGGTTAATGCTAATTGATCTTGAAATGTCGTACGATTTTGGCGCGATCAAAGCAAGAATAGCAATCAGCACCACAATGCCAATAAGAATGTAAAGTAATGTTTCCATTTTAGTGTTTGTTAGCGGGTTGAAGTGATAAGATATTAAATTTTTGTGTCTTTTTTATACCTGCCAAGGATGTCCTCAATATGTTTAATTGACTTCCGTGTCCAATCAAATTGCAACAAAATTTTCTCCTCATCTGTTAATTGCCAGGGAAGGTCGGATTGGCGTAATTTCTGTGTCAGTTCTTGTAGAATTATGGCAGCCGAAACAGAGATATTAAGGCTTTGAGTAAATCCCACCATGGGTATCTTTAACCTAATGTCTGCCTCCTCTAAAATTGTATCACTTAATCCTTCCTTTTCAGTTCCGAAGCAAAGGGCTATAGGACCTTCAAGCGTAAAATCTTCAAGCAATTGTGAGTCGTTTTCAGGTGTGGTTGCAACTATTGTATAGCCTTTTGATCGCAACTTATTGACACAGTCCGATGCGTTTTGATACTTGTGAACATCCACCCACTGCTGGGCGCCCATGGCTATATTCTTATCCAAACGTTTGCCAAATCGGTCTTCTATCAGGTGTGCACTCTGGATTCCAAAAACATCACAGCTACGAATTACTGCACTGCTATTATGTAATTGAAATACATCTTCTGTGACCACGGTTATAAAATTGGTCCGTTTGGAGAGCACTTCTTGAAACCGGGCTTTTCGCTCCTCTGAAACAAAGGATTCCAGATATGTCAGAAGGTCTAGATCCACCATAT
>JBPCUI010000108.1:0-9261 GCA_051011235.1 Flavobacteriaceae bacterium | reverse complement strand
TGTTCCACAAAGTACCAGACGAATCATGCTGCTAAAATAAGCATATAATTTTCCCCTGTCACCTCTCTTGAGTGATTCGTATTACTAAAAAAACTGAAGGCAGTTAACGCTTTTAATTCAGTTCATATCACATTATGCACAGCGTACGGTTACAGAATGCGTGTGACCGTCGTCATTTGTTGAACTTACCGTAATACTGTCATTGTTCTGCAGGTTGCTGAAATTAGCCGCGGTTAAGGTAATGCTGTGATCGTGTGCAGAGCTACCCTGTATGGAATAGGTTCTTTCGGCACCGGCCTGGATATCAGCATTTGCAACAATCAGGGTGTGGCCGTGATTCGCGCCGATAGTGATTTGTGTCCCATTTGCCAGGCAATTAGCCTGCCCGTTTGTATTTGTATTCGGGTCTGGTTCATCTCCGCCGTCTTCCGAAGTGGAACACCCCACAAGCGCATATGCCGGTAAAGCGATGAGCATTACTGCCATCGTCTTTTCAATAAAAGTCTTTCTGTCCATGTTGCTAGTTTTAGAATAATTGTTAATTGTAGTAAGGGTTTACTTATATAAGTACTTTATTTATAGAGTAGGTAGATTTTAAAAGGCTGCGTATCAATGAGTTTAAGTAGCGAACTTTAACATGGTGTTAATACCGTACTTATTCATTTGAAATGACTTATTTTTGCACACCAAAACAGTTCTCTGGCTGGCACTATGACCGAGATTATTAAAAAAACCCTTTTTTCAACACGCTTAACTGCCGTTCTCTTTATAGTATTTGCCACGGCAATGGCTTTCGGAACTTTCATTGAAAGCTGGTACAGCACAGAGACAGCACGTATCTGGATCTACAACGCGACCTGGTTTGAAGCGATCATGGTGTTTTTTATTATTAATTTCTCCGGAAACATTGCCAGATACCGGCTTTGGAGAAAGGAAAAATGGCCGGTGCTGGTTTTACACTTTTCCTGGATCCTGATCATCCTTGGTGCCTTTGTTACACGTTATATAAGCTTTGAAGGTATGATGCCTATCCGTGAAGGAAACTCGGAGCAGGTGTTTTATTCAGATAAAACCTATTTGACCGCTCATGTAGATGGCGAAATCAACGGTGAGCCCAGACGTAAGATTCTTGAAGATGATCTGATTGTAACCGCTGAGGCTTTGAAATCTAATTTGCCCTGGAGATCCGATTATGACGGTCGGGAATTCTCCATAAGCTATGCGGGCTTTATCCGTGGCGCAAAAGAAGGATTGATTGCAGATGAGAATGGAAAGAATTTTCTAAAAGTAGTAGAGGCAGGCGATGGCAACCGGCACGAACACTTTCTTGAGGATGGGCAGATTACCAGCATACACAACGTCTTGTTTGCCCTTAACAGGGAAACCGAAGGGGCGATAAATATTATTACTTCAGACAGTCTTTATTTCATCAAATCACCCTTTGAAGGCGGTTTTTTGAGGATGGCCGATCAGGTTAGGGGAGAATTAATACCCGATTCACTTCAAGTCTTACAATTGAGATCGCTTTACACAGTGGGTGGGATGGAATTCGTAATGCCAGAAACTTTGATAAAAGGTTCATTTGGTGTAGTACAAGTACCTGAAAATGAAATTATTAATACTACTCAAGACGCATTGATCGTCGAGATTAGTTCAGAGGGAGAAACCGTACGAAAAGAAATTCTTGGAGGGAAGGGAATTTTTAGTTTTACAGATAAAATATCCGTCGGAGGGTTAAGTTTTAGCCTTGCCTACGGTTCTAAAGTATATCAGTTACCGTTCAAAATTCGGCTAAATGATTTTATAGCCGAAAAGTATCCAGGGACAGAAAAAGGATACGCCTCTTTTATGAGCAGAATAACCGTGGAGGATGAGCGGCCTTTTGACTACGACATATATATGAATCACGTACTGGATCATCATGGTTACCGATTTTTCCAGGCCAGCTTTGATCCCGATGAAAGAGGCACTGTACTTTCGGTAAATCACGATTTATGGGGTACATGGATTACTTATATTGGATATTTCCTGCTGTACCTTGGCCTGATGGGAATTATGTTTTTTGGAAAAACGAGATTTAAAAGTTTGTCAAAATCATTGGATAAGCTAAAGAAAATAAAGGCATCACTTACTACAATTCTGCTCCTGGGAATGATCCTTTCTGTAAGTTCTCAAGACCCCGCATCACAGGAACATGTTCACGATCTGACACCTTCAAATCAACGACTCGATTCGCTGCTCAGTCAAGCCACAGTTTCAAAAGAACACGCAGAGGCCTTTGGTCAATTGATCATTCAGGACGATGGTGGCAGAATGAAGCCCATTAACACCTTTTCCTCAGAATTGCTTAGAAAACTCAGTTATAGGAACTCTTACAATGACCTGAATCCGGATCAGGTTTTCCTATCCATGATGCTGAACCCGGCACTGTGGTATAATACAGAATTCATCGCCCTGGACAAAAGGGCGGAGAACGATAGTATTCGTTCTATTATTGGAGTCCCGAAAGAACAGCGCTATGTGAGGGCGACCGCTTTCTTTGATGAATCGGGCAGGTATAAGCTGGCACCTTATATGCAGGAAGCCTATGCCACGAATAATCCGAATAAATTCCAAAAGGATTTTAAAGAGATAGATCTTCGGCTTGGTCTGCTAAATCGGGCTCTGGGGGGTGAGATCGTTAAAATATTTCCGTTGCTGAATGACGATAATAATAAGTGGATCTCGGCAGTGGAATTCCGTTCGGGCCAATACCAGGTGCCAGACTCACTCTATGCAAATTTTATTCGCAATGCAGTACCCTATTATTTAATGTCTGTTCAAAAAGGAATAAGCAGTGGGGACTATTCTGAAGCCGACAAGCTGCTTGAAGCCTTTACGAAAAATCAAATGAATCACGGTGCCGAGGTTATGCCGCCTCAGGAAAAAATCAAGGCAGAGATCACTTATAACCGACTCGATATTTTTAACAGGCTTTACAAATTTTACGCGCTTTGTGGTCTAAGCATGTTCTTCGTTCTGCTCTTCGGCATATTTAAGGATCGCCGTATCTGGCGTATCACTTCCTTTTTCTTCAAAGGGGTGATTGTGCTACTGTTCTTGTGGCATACTGCCGGACTCATTATGAGGTGGTATATTTCCGGTCACGCTCCATGGAGCGATGCATATGAGAGTATTCTTTATGTAAGCTGGGCTACCATGGGCATGGGCTTATTGCTGGGCAGGAAAAGCCAGCTCACCATAGCGGCCGCGGCATTCGTCTGTTCAATGCTCCTTTGGATTGCACATCAGAGTTGGGTAGACCCGGCTATTGCTAACCTGGTACCAGTACTGGATAGTTACTGGCTTATGATCCATGTGGCAGTTATTGTGGGCAGTTATGGCCCGCTAACAGTAGGAATGATATTGGGCGTGGTAGGGCTTTTGCTAATCTTGTTAACCAATGAGAAGAACAAAAAGAAGATGAGGTTAAACCTAAAAGAGATTACCATTATTAACGAGTTGAGTTTAACAGTTGGCCTGGTGATGCTGACAATCGGGAATTTTCTCGGTGGTCAATGGGCTAATGAAAGCTGGGGCCGCTACTGGGGCTGGGACCCAAAAGAGACATGGGCACTGATCTCCATCATGGTATACGCTTTTGTAATTCACACCAGACTTGTGCCCGGGCTTAAGAGCAAATGGACATTTAATTTTCTGAGCATTGTAGCCTTTGGCAGTATAATGATGACTTATTTCGGGGTGAACTTCTATTTGGCAGGCTTACATAGTTATGCCAGCGGAGCCCAGGTAATAACCCCTTCCTTTGTGTGGTACACCGTATTGGGCATCTTTATTCTCGGCGGAACAAGTTATTGGAGGTATAGAATTCACTATACCGGATAAGGCTGTTGCTAACTGCTTGTTAGAATTTTACTAAATTTATTTTTCTTCAAAAACAGATCGTTCAATGGCGAAGTTTAAAATTAAATGGAATTCAGAAAAAATTTTAAGTCTTTCCGCCATGAGTATCAGCTTTATAACCCTGATTATTTTTGTATATCAGACCAATCTGATGAGCAAGCAGAATTATCTGTCGATTTTGCCTTATCTGCAAGTTGCAACCTCAGACAATCCTACTGCCAATAGTTATAGCTTAAGTTTGAAGAACCACGGCGTGGGGCCGGCCATTATTGAGTCGGTCGTAATGGAATACGAAGGTGAACGGCGAGACATAGCGGATTTTGATAATTATCTGTTCAATTATTTACAATCGATAGCCCCCGAATTAGATAGCATCAAGAACTCGGATACTTCCACGCTAGACAAGGGCATTGCAATTCCTGCGAATTCGACCTATTTGGTCTTCAATGTTACTAGTTCTGAAAAAGACTACCAACTATTGACCGAGAAACTCTTCGCACTTGAGGAAAATGGTTTGCGTTTTGAGATCATATACAAGTCTATTCAGAATGAACGATGGATAATCCACAATGACTCCCAAGGGCCGGAAAAACTGGATTGACTATATTAATAGCTAAAGACTTAAAATTTTGATGAGCGTCTAAAGTGCTTCAAATATTTTTTGCATCTTTGTTACTTCTTAAATACAAAGAGTTATGTTTATTATAGATGTCAGAACGTTAATTACCCAATAAAACCGGCCTACCTGGCTTGGATATCTGATTTCTATTTTCTTCTTTTAACATAATCTCTTTACAATGTCTCTTCAAAATAAACTTACTATAAAGAAAATTTCGCGTGCTTTCGCGGATGCTGTTATGGGTCGGCAGAGCGAGTTTACTTCCGGTAGTATTCGCAGGGCGATTTTTATGCTTGCCATACCCATGATACTGGAGATGATGATGGAATCTATTTTCGCCATCGTGGATATAGCCTACGTATCACAGGTAAGTGTAAATGCGGTGGCTACCATTGGATTAACTGAATCTGTCATCACCCTGGTCTACGCCATTGCCATCGGATTGAGTATGGCGGCGACAGCCGTGGTGGCTAGACGGATAGGTGAAAAAGACATTATAGGTGCTCGGCAGGCAGCTGTTCAGGCCATTGCACTAGGTGTAGTTGTCTCTCTGGCTATTGGAATAATCGGGCTGCTTTACGCCAAGGAAATATTAGGGCTAATGGGCGGAGAGCCCGATCTGATTGAGGAAGGCTACGGATATACTAAATTGCTGATAGGCGGCAATATTACCATTGTGCTTCTCTTTCTTATCAATGCGGTATTCCGTGGCGCCGGTGATGCCTCGGTTGCCATGTGGACGCTGGTACTATCCAATGGTTTAAATATTATCCTGGATCCGATTTTCATTTTCGGTTTAGGGCCTGTCCCGGAGTTTGGGGTTATGGGTGCAGCTATTGCTACAAATATAGGGCGGGGTACAGCGGTATTATTTCAATTAGGGATCTTATTCTTTGGATGGAGTAGGATTAGGCTAAAATTGAAGGACCTTGTAATCCGCGTAAAAGTGATGATCAACCTGATCAATGTTTCTATGGGAGGAATCGCACAGTTTCTGATTGGTACCTCCAGCTGGGTATTTCTAATGAGGATCATGTCCGAATTTGGCAGTGAGGTCCTCGCAGGCTACACGATCGCTATCCGAGTGATGATGTTTACCTTTATGCCGGCCTGGGGCATGAGCAATGCTGCGGCAACACTGGTCGGACAGAACCTGGGTGCCAAAAAACCGGAAAGGGCCGAGCGTTCTGTATGGATCACCGGTAAGTACAATGCCTTGTTCATGCTTTCTGTTTCCCTGGTTTATCTGGTTTTTGCACGACAGATCATCGGTTTGTTCAACAGCAATGTGGAGGTAGTGCAGAACGGTGCCTTGTGCCTGCAGGTGGTTGCGGCCGGATACTTGTTTTATGCGTATGGAATGGTTATTTCTCAGGCGTTTAATGGAGCCGGTGACACAAGGACTCCTACTAAAATTAATTTTATCGCATTTTGGGTGTTTCAGTTGCCATTTGCCTATTTAGCGGCTATGACCTTTGAGTGGGGTGCTCTGGGTGTTTTCCTCGCCATTACACTGGCCGAGGTTTTATTATCGATAATCGCTATTTTCTGGTTTCGGAAAGGTCATTGGAAAAAAATTGAGGTATAAGCGTTTTTTGTACTTTTATGACACTATAAATTAATGAGCATGGAGGATAAGAAAAAAGGACTCAACACTATTTGCACGCATGTGGGAGAGTTGAAAGACGAAATCTATAAAGGAGCGATTTCACCCCTTTATATGAGCACGTCCTATGCCTTTGAAGATGTGGATATTAAAAGGTATCCGCGATATTTTAACACACCTAATCAACAGGCTCTGGCCAAGAAAATAGCTGCCTTGGAACACGCTGAGGCGGCACTGATATTTGGCAGCGGAATGGCCGCTATTAGCACAGCAATGCTCGCATTTCTTAATGCCGGCGACCACGTTGTTTTACAAAGTATGCTCTACGGAGGCACCTATAATCTTATTATCAGACATTTCGAGGATTTTGGGATCAGCTATTCATTTGCCAGTGGATTGGCACCGGAGGATTTTGAAAAGGAGATCAGCGATAAAACAAAAGTTATTTATGTTGAAACCCCTTCCAATCCACTACTTACTATTACCGATTTAAAAGCAATTTCCAAAGTTGCCAAAAAGCACGGACTGATCTCGATGATCGACAATACATTTGCCAGCCCTGTCAATCAGAATCCTATCGATTTTGGTATTGATGTAGTAATTCACAGTGCCACCAAATACATGGGAGGGCATTCGGATATTTGTGCCGGTGCCGTGGCCTCCACGAAGGAAAATATGGATAAGATATTCAAAATGGGCATAGCACTGGGTGGAAGTTTAAGCGACTACACTGTATGGTTGCTGGAGCGGAGTATAAAGACAATGGGTATCAGAGTAAAGGCTCAGAACGAAAATGCTCAGATTCTCGCCGATTATCTGAACCAGCATGAGGATATTGCCCAGGTAAATTATCCGGGATTGAGTTCACATCCCGATCACAGACTGGCAAAGTCGCAAATGAAGGGATTTGGCGGAATGATGTCTTTTGAATTACAATCGGGACTGGATGCCTCTGAATTTATGCAGGCACTCCGTTTAATAAAACCATCGATGAGTCTTGCCGGCATTGAAAGCACCGTACTTTCTCCAGCGAGTACATCTCACGCACTAATGCCGGCTGAAGAAAGACAGGCACAAGGAATTTCGGACCAACTCATAAGATTTTCGCTGGGTATTGAGGAAGCGGAAGATCTAATTACGGACATCGAGCAGGCAATCCAAGAAATTAAAATGGCAAAGAGGCTGGTCAATTCTGATAATTATTAAATCAATAATTTAAATGAAATTAGATATTTTGGTATTTAGCGCCCATCCTGACGATGCGGAACTGGGTGCAGGGGCTACTATAGCCAAGGAGGTAGCGCTGGGCCGGAAGGTTGGTATCATTGACCTCACCAGAGGAGAACTCGGAACCAGGGGTACCGCCGAAATTCGTGATAAGGAGGCAGCTAAAGCCAGCGAAATCCTAGGTCTGACCGTTCGCGAAAATCTTGAATTTGCCGATGGGTTTTTTGTTAACGACAAGGAACATCAGTTGGCCGTAATCCGAACCATTAGGAAGTACCGCCCTGATATTGTTTTGTGTAATGCTATTGAAGACCGGCATATTGACCACGCCAAAGGAAGTCAACTGGTTAGCGACGCATGCTTTCTGAGCGGTTTGATAAAGATCGATACCATGATGGAGGGTGACGACCAGTGGCAGAACCCGTGGAGGCCAAAACAAGTGTATCATTTCATACAGTGGAAAAATCTCGAACCGGATTTTGTGGTGGATGTTTCGGGCTTTATTGACAAAAAAATGGAAGCGATTGCGGCCTATGCCTCTCAATTCTATGATCCGGGCAGCGACGAGCCCAACACACCGATCAGCAGCAAGAATTTTGCCGAAAGCATCAAGTATAGGGCCAGGGACCTCGGCCGTTTAGTAGGTGTAGAACACGCAGAAGGTTTCAACGTTGAGCGGCATATTGCTGTGAATACACTAAAGGATATCTATTAACTGGCCCGGTGGTAGCGCATTTGGGGCTTAGGAAGCGTAAAGTAAAAACAACTGCCGGTTGACAGGCTGCTTTCAACCCAAATGTTTCCCTTATTTTTTTCCACCATTTCCTTGCAAAGAGAGAGCCCTAAACCAGTACCTTTTTCGTTGTTGGTTCCGTAGGTTGTTAGGTTGGAATTTTTATCGAACAGTTTATTCAAGGTGATCTTGTCCATTCCTACCCCTGTGTCTTTGACCGAAACCTGCCAGCGATCGTCCATGTCTATAGCGCTTATTGTCACCATTCCTTCCATGGGTGTAAATTTCAATGCATTACTGAGGAGATTCCTGACCACGATATCAATCTGGTTTGTATCGGACCAGATCAAGGTATTTTCATCCACATGATTCACCAGTTTTATGGATTTTTTCTCTGCTATTTCTGCCAGCAAACTAATATTTTCCTTGACCAGTGAATCGATAGCCACTATCGTCGGCTGGGTCACGGAACCGTTCATTTGAGTACGCCCCCAGGAAAGTAAATTATTCAAGGTAAAAAAGATATGGTCTATGTCTTCACGTAATTTGGGTATGAAATCAAGGAATTCTTTTTGACCCATATCACCATCTCCAAAAAGCTTGAGCAGCTCCTGTAAGGCACCGATGGGGCCTCTTAAGTCGTGACCAATAATTGAAAAGAGCTTGGTTTTGGTCTCATTACTTTCGTTGAGTTCAACTTCTCTTTTTTCCAGTTTTCCTTGTTTTGCAGTCAATTCGGTATTTAGGTTCTTTTGAATTTTCTGATTGCGATGAACCAGGAAGGTCACTACAATAAAAATAAGCAGGATAAGCAATGCCACATATACATATCGCTGCTGAGTGGCAAGTGCTCTTGTGTTTTCCTCGATTAAATCGAGACGTTGCTGCTCGTATTGAGTTTTGGTTTTCAGGAGTGTAAGACTTCTTTTATTCTCATTCCGATGTATTGAGTCCGAAAGATCCTGAAATACCTCATGGTAGGCCAAAGCCTTCTGGTACTGACCTTTATTCTTCTGAATATTGTAAAGTGTCAATGCACATTTTTGTTTTCCCTCCATGAATTGGATCCTGCCCGAGATCTCATATGCCTCTAATGCGTACTGTTCAGAAATGCTGTCCTTACCCTGTTTTAGGTAGGCCTCAGCCATTCCGTTGAGAAGATCGATCTTACTC
>JBPCUI010000107.1:0-2785 GCA_051011235.1 Flavobacteriaceae bacterium | reverse complement strand
TGTCCCTATACAGACCATCCAATAAACATTTGGATTTTAACTTAGACATAAGTTTGTCCAATTCACATTTGCTCATACCTGACAATCGTTTGTTGGGTGGTCGTTGGGACATTAAGATAAGATGGAGCCATCTGAAAAAGGATTATTTGATAAAAGAAAGTATCACCTATTAAATTATGCTGTACTCTGCACTGATACTTGGTCTGCTAGGAAGCCTGCATTGTCTTGGAATGTGCGGGCCTATCGCCTTTATGTTGCCTGTAGACCGAAGTAGCAAGTACAAGACCGGGATCCAGACATTTATTTATCACTCGGGTAGATTACTGGCTTACGGAATTCTCGGTCTTCTCTTCGGATTATTGGGCAAAGGCTTGAATATATTCGGGGCTCAGCAGAAGTTGTCAATTTTTATAGGCGGACTTATGATCCTTTTGGTGCTTATTCCGTTTCACAAAATAAGTAAGATCCAGCTGGCCCAACCAGTATATAAATTAGTTTCATATCTAAAGAACGCACTGGGCGCTTCATTTAAGAAAAAAACTGCTGATGCATTTTTAACCATTGGATTTCTCAATGGATTTCTTCCCTGCGGTTTGGTATATATGGCCCTATTGGGGGCTACGGCAATGGCTGGTCCTGAACTGGGCTTTGTGTATATGGTTGTCTTTGGCCTTGGAACAATACCCTTAATGACTGTCGCTGTATTTTTTAGCAGCGTTATTAAATCCTCTGTTAAGAATAAAATTCGCCGATTTGTCCCGGTGTTTGTAGTAATTATCGGGCTGTTGTTTATACTGAGAGGAATGGGTCTGGGAATACCCTATGTTTCGCCAAAGGTGGCAGAACCGATGGCTGCATCAGCTGTGGAATGTCATCAACCCTGAACCCTAATATTTGAACTTAATAAATTGGAATCAATATGAAAATTGTAAGTGTAGAAGAAGCAGCTGCCATTGTTAAGTCTGGTAACCGTATTTTTTTGCAAGGAGCTGCAATGACACCTAATACATTGATAAACGCTATTTGTGAACGCTATAAGGAGCTGAACGAAGTAGAGGTAATTTCCATACACACAGAAGGAGAAGTAAAATACGCTATGGAGCCTTATAAAAAGTCCTTTAAGATCAACAGTTGTTTTGTTGGTGGAAATGTGCGGAAGGCTGTTAATACTAACCAGGGGGATTATATCCCTATCTTCTTAAGTGAAATTCATTTACTGTTCAGGCGTAATATTCTCCCGCTAGATGTGGCGGTGGTACATGTTTCACCGCCGGATTCTCACGGATATTGTTCTTTGGGGGTGTCTGTAGATATTGCCATTCCGGCAATACAGAAAGCTAAAAAAGTTATTGCACAAATCAATCCTCAGGTGCCGAGAACCCATGGCGACGGGATCATTCATAAAAACAATATCGATCTGGCCATAGAGGTGGATGAGCCTATACACCGACATCCAATGGGGGCTATCTCTGAATTGGAGCATCAGATTGGAAGGAATGTTGCAGAACTTATCGAAGACGGGGCCACCCTTCAATTGGGAATTGGGAATATTCCAAATGCTGTATTGACCAATTTGAGTAATCACAAAAGATTGGGTGTGCATACAGAAATGTTTTCAGACGGTATTTTACCACTAATACAAAATGGAAATATTACCGGAGAAGAGAAGGAAATCAAGACTAACAAGATTGTTACTGCTTTCGCCGCCGGGTCACAGGATCTATACAACTTTGTCGACGACAATCCACTGATTCATTTTAAAGAAGCAGCCTATACCAACGACACGAATTTAATAGCCCTTAACCCAAAGGTAACAGCTATTAACAGCGCTATTGAGATTGACCTTACCGGACAGGTATGCGCAGATAGTTTAGGAACAAGGCAGTTCTCTGGTGTTGGTGGTCAAATGGATTTTATCCGTGGTGCTACCATTTCGGAAGGCGGCAAACCGATTATTGCCATTAGCTCCGCAACCGGAAAGGGAGTTTCAAAAATAACTCCAACATTGAAACAGGGTGCAGGTGTAACCACTACCCGGGCTCATGTGCATTATGTAGTTACTGAACACGGGGTAGTGAACTTATTTGGCAAGAATTTGTATGAAAGGGCCAAAGCACTTGTCTCAATTGCCCATCCTGATCATCAGGAAGCACTGGACAGGGCCGCATTTGAAAGGTTTGGACGAGAATAAATATCATGAAAATCGAAAAATACATCGATCACACGCTCTTAAAACCCACCGCCACTAAAGAGGAGATCATCAAACTCTGTGAGGAGGCAATAGAGTACAACTTCTATGCTGTTTGTGTAAATTCGTGCTATATCCCGCTTGTTGCTAAAATGCTGGAAAAAACGGATATTAAGATCGCTGCGGTTGTGGGTTTTCCCCTTGGAGCAATGGCTTCAGAAACAAAAGAAGCAGAAGCTGCTTATTGTTTGGAACATGGGGCCGATGAAATTGATGTGGTTATGAACCTGGGTTGGCTAAAATCCGGCCAGCGCCAAAAAGTACTGGATGAATTAGGACAACTTAAAAAATCCATAGGCAAAAAGGTGCTTAAAGTGATCATAGAGACCTGTTATCTCGACAAAAAAGAAATAGTAATTGCTACCAATATCGTATTGGAATCTGGTGCAGATTTTGTAAAAACCTCAACAGGATTTGGCTCGGGGGGCGCAACTTTCAAGGATGTAGCACTTATGAAGAGAATAGTAGGTGAGAAGATCAGAATAAAAGCCTCCGGAGGTGTCAGGGATCGTGAAACTGCCATAAAGTATATAGACA
>JBPCUI010000106.1:0-3669 GCA_051011235.1 Flavobacteriaceae bacterium | reverse complement strand
TCGTGGCCAGTCCTCTCCAAACAGCGTCAAAATCAGCGCCTCCCACAGTCTCTGGAGAAAAGGTAGAGACAATTAGAATGGCTATAGGCCCACCCAGAATTATACCCACAGTGCCTGTTAAAAACATGATCAGTGCTTTAGATCCCAGGTTCAATATCGCTTTAAGATCAATACTTAAGGTCATTAAAACAAGTGCGGCAGGTAGCAGGTAGCGGCTTGCAACATAGTAAAGATTGGAGTGTTCTTCAGAGATGAGGCCTGCGGTGGTAAATATCGCCGGAAGCATGTAGCAGACCAACAATGTTGGCACAATCTTGTAGAACTTCTTCCAGAAGCCCTTTTTTATTGAGGAAGTGTAAAAAACGAAGCCCAGGCACAGGCAGAGGATCCCGAATACAACGGTATCTTCGGTAAAGGGTAATTGGTTCATCAGTTTGGTTCATTTAGTATGGGCCAAATATAAGGAAAATAGGGAGCTACAAAGATTGTTGCAGATCGCTTAAATGTTTAACCAATAGGTAACTTTAAGGTTGATGGAACGGAAGCGTGGTGAAAATCTGTCTACAAAATAATTGTCGTTATAAACCAGGAATAGGTCTGATAACGGAGCAAAGCGCCATTGTAGCCGTGAATTAATACCCAGGTTATCCCTTTGATTACTGTACTGAATAAGTGTGGACCAGAAAATTGACTTGCTAAAAGTAATGTCAAAGCCCGGGCTAACCAACCAAAGGTCTGCGTCCGGATATGGATCCGGTAGCTCTATCCTGTCATAATTAAAGTTCAGCATGAATTGTACTTTCGGCTGTATCCTTAGGGTGGCCTGCCCACCGAGTGAATATCGGTTGCCGTTAAAGAAACGTCCAACGGTCGTAGAGGCTGCAAAAGATACCACCTGAGCCCTGTTCGATTCAAATTCCAAACCTGCGAAATTGAAGTGATATCCCCGGTCACCGGGTAATGGAATACCGCCGTCTGTATCCGTTGGGTCAAAAGGTTCCGTGAGGAAAATAAACTGGCTAAAAAATTCCGCCTCGAGCTGGGACTGGTCCTGGAATTCGAATTCCCATCCCGCGCGCAAAAAATGATCGGTCTTTTGGTAATCCAATGTCGGACGCCAGATTCCATTTGTGAATACGCCAAATCGATGATTATTGATGGTATTCGAACTGGGCCAAAACACTCGTTCGGCTCTTAAGGTCGGTTTGAGGATATCTGTGCGACGAATAAAACCTAAATCTGACCTGAATTCATCGTCAACATATACTATATCCCCCCCGAAATTCCATTTTCGTGTATTGTAACCGAGATTGGCACTGGCGGAGAAATTGCCTTTATTGTCCATCGGTTGGAATGATTTGTGGAGGTAAAACTTACCCACCCACCTATTATCCGCTGAATTGAGGTTATAGTCCAGGCCTACTACCCGGTTGTATTCATCTTCAGGCTCAAGAAATTCATAGTCTTCGAAACTTTGACGGTTGATAAAAAATACACTGATATTAGAACGTGAAAAGAGCTTGCGTTGCAACACAAACATCGCATTGTTGTTAGATGGTATTTCATTTTCTATGTCTTCATCCGTCTGAATACTAAAAAAACCCAGTCGCCAGTTTTCATCAAGTTTACCACTTAACCTTACTCCGCCGATGATTTTGTTCTCAATGGTATTGTCGGCCGTATCTTGCGCAATACCTATACGTCTTGAGAAAAATGGATTGGCATCCCTGCCATCACCAAAACCTCCGAAAAGATCACTGTTATCGATGAAAAATTGCCGTCTTTCAGGAAGGGATATTTCGAAACGGGTGAGATTAGTGAAGATGGCGTCCACTTCCACATTGGAAAAATCCGGATTAACAGTAATATCGAGATTCATACTATTGCCCAGACTAATTTTGGCATCTCCGCCAACCTGGAAGTCGGTGTCAGTGCTGCCACTTTCAAAATCCTCAAGGGCAATTGCGTTTACATATGGGATAATAGCAAAGGGAGTTCTCGATTTACCTAACGGCTTTTCAAATTTCATGTCACCCATAAACCCTAGGTTGGTAACATTCTGATTCTGGGGTATCCGGGGCCAGACACTTCGTTCATTACTCTGGAATTCAAATCGATAGCTCTGAAATCTCCATTTTGTTTCTCCCTCTTTGAATTTAAATGAAGTAAGCGGTATGGCCATTTCGGCAATATAATACTTGTCGTATATTTTGGTCTCGGCCTTCCATTTAACATCCCAGGCGGTATTGAAATTTCGAAAGTCTACACCACCACCTGAAATCAAAGCTTCCCTTCTTACACCCAGGGCGTTAATACCGAATAAGAACGCGTTTGTACCATCGTTAAAGGTGTCGAATAGCAGGCTGATATTATCGCTGTTGCCCGCCCTGTAATCGCGCTCTAGTGAAGGAATGGTATAATCATTACCAGGGGCGTGTTGAATAATTCCGATATAGAGGGTAGTTTCGCTAGCCAACATCTTCATTTCTGTCTGATAATCGGCTCGCACTGAGTCTGTTGGAAAATATTGTTGAAAATCATGCGGACCCTCTGCTGTTTCCCAGACAGGCTCGTCAAGAGACCCATCTAAGGTAATCTGAGCTTCGGTAGATTTTACAGTAAACGTTCGTGGGAGATCCTGGCCGTAAGTGAAAAATATCGATAGAAAAAAGATACAGATGGTAAGTGTTTTGGTCATCCAAATCGGTTTATTCGGCTCGCCAAATTTAAGACAACAAACCGTTAAAAAAATCCCAAATATTAAGGTTTTTTAAATGGTACTATATCCTTTTTCACTCTTTGTATTTTTTGCTCTTTTTTTTCTTGGGATTCTTAAATAGTCGCTTGAAGAAATTGTCCTTGACCACAGGTTTACAATCCAATTTTTGCAAAATAGATTCATCTAATGGCTCAAATTTTGAGCGCGTGATCGCATTGAATTCCGGCTTGTCGTTAAGACGTTGCATCCACAGTGCAAAAAGAGGTAGTGCAGCATTGGCTCCCTGACCGAGGGAAGTTTCCTTAAATCCAATTTCGTGGTGGTCCAGTCCTACCCAGCTGGCATGGATGAGACTGGGAGTAATAGCCACAAACCAGGCATCTTTATTGTTTTGAGTAGTACCTGTTTTACCGGCTATTGCATTTTTTAGATGATACCGACTTCTTATTCTGGAGGCGGTTCCTTTGTCTACTGCAGATTTCATAAATTCGAGCATAATCAGCCTGCTCTCGTCAGAGAAAGCAGCTGGCAGAGATTGCACTTTTTGGAAATCACCGATTTGTGATCCTCTATTATCATGCACGGTACTAATAATATACGGTACAACCGGTTTGCCGTGATTGATATAGCTGGCATAAGCTCCAGCTAACTCCTCAAGCCTTAGCTCGGCTGTGCCTAATACCAGGGAGGGCAACTCGGGAAGTGAGCTTTGTATACCCATTTTTCTGGCCATTCCAACAACAGCAGAAATACCGGTTTCTTCCAGGACTTTTACTGAAACGGTGTTTACCGATTTACTCAGTGCTTCCTCCATGGAATAATTCAGGTAGGTTTCATCTTTTTCAGATGAATTTCCCGGCGACCAGTCTTCCAGGTTTTTGTATTCCACCTCCTGAGCAGAGAAATGTTTGCAGGGCTCAATTCCTTCTTCCAGGGCGGCTGTGTAGACT
>JBPCUI010000105.1:0-8940 GCA_051011235.1 Flavobacteriaceae bacterium | reverse complement strand
AGGAATGACTTCCAAGGATGGACCTGGAATGACCTCCAAGGATGGACCTGGAATGACCAGAAACGTCAAAGAATCCGCTAAAGAATAATTATTTTCTCTCTTTGCGAAAATTCTCTTGCGCACTTATAATACACATACATTTTAGGTGTGGCTGTATTGTTCCCGTATATGGGGGAAGGCTTTTTTTTGTAATCTTTCAAAATTCTTGATTTATTTGCCTTTAGTCTTTGATACCATCCAATTCTATGAATGACTTAATAAAATTTACTTTTGATTTTTTTGGTCATGTACTGCCAGGCTCGGTCATCATTTTTTCCATTTCGCTTTTACACCCTTCTAATGAGAGTCTGAGATTGATCTTTGAGAATGCAGGCATGATTAATGCAAGTACGGCTACCGCACTCATTATCACGTCGTATATTTTGGGCTTTGCAGTGAATCCCTTCGGACGGTATCTTTACCGCACGCTCGGTTTTAAATTATGGAACAACCAGGTTGAAAACAAAGTGGATATGTTTGTATCGGATAAGTTTGTGTTGGTTCGCCATTTTAGTCCTGAAAATTTTAAAAAAATTGAAGCATGGTTTACATATTGTGCCATGTCGCACAATCTCTCCTTAGCTTGTCTGATCTTGTTTCTGGTTTGCGGATTGAAAATTATATTCCTGGGCGGCTCCCTTACATTCTGGATATCGATTCTGATTTTGTCTGCTTTTTTGTTTTTTGTGTTTTTATACCGGGCTGTTACATTTTATCAATGGGCCAACCACGATCTGAATGCAGCCGTCTCCTGCTTAAATCTGAAGGAGAAAGGCATGGAGTGAAGTTAATCCCAAAAAATACTTCAATTTAAATACATAGTTAATCCACTTTAAATGCTTCTTTTTGTGCCTCGGAAAGTGGTTGAACAAATGTTTGCAGATATACATCCAAAAAGTCCTCCAAACGTATATTTTGGTATAGTATGGCCTTAGATCCCTCAGGATAGCTGGCCACAAATGATTCACTATCAGGAGCAAAAGCTATTGCACCTGGTTCCACCCCATTCTTATTAAATTCCATTATCAAGGTACCTTCTAGATCCCACAGCCGTCCAATGCCTTTACCAGATCCTCCGGATTCTACCCCATCTACTTTAGCCAGTTTTCTTAAATATTCTCCGGAAACCGTAAGGATTGCCTGGCCGTCCGGGGTAAAGCCCACGGCAATGATGCTTTCTTCCGGGATCAGGAATTCCTTAAGCAACTGCCCCTCCAAATCCCAAAGACTTGCAGTACCATCAGAAGAACCAGATAAAATGGTCTGCCCATCCGGTGCAAACGCTACAGAGGTGGTGCTCCTGAGAAATGATGATGCCTGGCCACCCTCATAAGACTTAATCAAATTACCTTCCAGATCCCACAATAGTGCATTTCTGTAATTTCCTGTCAGGATCTTTTTGCGGTTAGAACTAAAAGCAATAGCACCAATACCGGCAGAACCCAGATTCCCTTCAGGAACTGCCATAAACTCATTTAAAATAGTTCCATTCCTATCAAATATATTGACCAGTCCATCTGCGGAAACAGTTAGAATGGAGTCGCTTTTTGGACTAAAAACCGTAGAAATAATTTTAGCCGGATGCCGCTCTAGTTCACTCTTTTGATCTCCTTCCAGATCCCATAAATGAATTGTCCCGTCATCCGACCCTGTAAGAACGTTCTTTCCGTCTGGAGAAAAAGCGACGGAGCTTACCCTATTTTTATGCCCTGTGAATTCACGGATCAACGAATTCTTGTTGTCCCACAAACGGGTCGTGCCATTTTGCAGGCCACCCAGAATGGCCTGGCCATCCGGCGAAAAAGCCACAGAGGTGATATTCTCATCACTTTCTCCAAAAGTGGCCAGGCGTGTGGCCCGGAGACCCTTTAAATTCCATTTGCGCACTGTACCATCTTCCGAACTACTGATAACGAAACTTCCATCGGAAGAAAATGCCAGGCTATAAATTTCACCCTGGTGCCCTTGGAGTTCCTTAAGTACGTTGCCCTCCAGATTCCATAACCTGGCTGCATTATCCGTTGTGCCTGCTAAGATCATTTTCCCATCGGGAGAAAACCTTGCGCTCAATCGAGATCCTCCTCCGGTAATCATGTTGTTGTAAACCTGCTTCAAATTGCCTTCAAGATCCCACAAAGCAGCGGTGTCGTCGTACGATCCGGTTAATAAGGATTGGCCATCCGGAGAAAATGCCACAGAGTTGGTTGTGTTATTTGCTTCGCCAAAGGAGTAGCCGTAGTTTTGAAGAGATAGCTTATAATTTCCTTCCAGATCCATTAAAGCGGCCACTACTTTTGCACCTTCAAACCCGAGTAAAACAGATTGACCATCAGGACTGATGGCCACCGATTGTACCATTTCTGAATACAATTCTGTAAGGAGATTGCCTTGAATGTCCCATAAATGAGCTCCATTATAAGCCGCTGTCAGCATTAATTTTCCATCAGGGGAAAATGCAACCGACCGTATCGGGTTATAACCTACCGAAGCAAGTTTTAGTTCTTGTTTCAGATTTCCTTCCAGGTCCCAAAGTCGTGCCCCGTCTTCGGCCCCTGTCAGCACGAGTTTTCCTTTTGGCGAATATGCCACAGCAGTAACTGAACTATCATGTGCTTTAAACGAGCGGACATAATCCCCGGTCTGATTTAAAACCGTGATGATACCGGTGTCGTCTGCCAGCAAAATGGTATTATCAACCGGCGATATAGATATGACCGGGACATGAACTGAATCACTGGCACGGATTATTTTATAGAATGTATTTCTGTTGATAATGGACCGGGCAGATTTTTCAAATTCGGGGTTGTCATAGATCTTAAGCGCTTCTTCTTCCAGGCGCAGCGCTACGGTCGGATCTTCATTTTCCATAGCTATAGCCTGAAAATGCAAAAGAGATGCATCTTTTCTCCTATTGGACATTATTGTTAAAAAAAGAGCCAGGGCCATTAACGACATCACAACGGCTACAGCCGCATTTCGTATACGAATTGTTCGCTTGTGCTGTTTTACCGCCTCACCAACCATATCCCCAACGGCTTTTCCGTGTATGGTGGCAGCGATGTAGACCATTTTGTCTTTAAATTTGGGGTTGTCCAAATTCAACTGATCTTCGGGGATTTCATCACGAAAATCTACATAGAGCGGCTCATTTTTAAATGTTCCGGACAGTATTTTGGATACAGCTGTCGTTTTCTCCCAATCGAAATCAGAAGTATCATGGTTCCATTGTAGTTCTCCGCCTGTGAGTACGATAAGGAATTTTTCAGTGCCTTTTTGAGACAACCAGTACTTTACTTCTTCGCCGCAGTAGTGGGATTTGGCATGGCCTGGTGATGCCAGGCAAATAAAATATTCCGATTGATCTAGACCTTCCTCAATTTTACCCCATAGGTCAGGGGATATGGAAAGATCATTGGAATCCCTGAAAATATGGAGTGCCCTTCGTTTAAAGGTTGGTTTAGCAAATTTCTCAAGTGCGGTTTCCAGAGCCTCGGCCAGAGCCATGTCGGCGGAATGGGAGTAGGAAATTAGAGCATTATATTTATTGTCCATACGAGGCATAAGTTACAAAACATAAGAAAGTTTGCTTTACCGATCTGACCCTAAACAAATAGTCAGGGAAGAATTAGATTAAGTATATACAAATTATGAGTAATAATTATTAAGAGATCTGTAGAACTTTGGTCATAAGAGATTCGGTATTGAGAGTCAGAAATGTTGCAGGAATGTCTGCAAGTTTACCGCCGTGAAACCCCATAACAGGTCCGGGATTGATTAAAAGCGTGTTTCCTACTTTTTCTTCTGCAAGCGTGTGGTTATGCCCATAGCAAACCACATCGTAGCTTCCGTTCTCAGCCAACTTGCGGGCATTATCCGGATAATGGTTCATCGCGATTGTCAGTCCGCCGAACTCACCTCTGAAATATTCACCATGGAGATGCACATTCGGAAAATTCGTTGCATTTGCAATGATTGCTGCCACATCCCCGTCGTTATTTCCCAGCACTATATGAATGGGCTTGGAATACCCCTGCCCCAGCAATTTAATGATAAAAGGCGCGCAGAGATCCCCGCAGAAGAGCATCGCCTCTGTATCCTGCAGTTCCTTTATGGAAAGGGCCTTTTTAAGGTTCCAGATGTTGTCATGGATATCCGAAAGAATGCTGATTTTCATATAAATAAGGACTAAAATTGTTGTATATTATTCTTTCTTACAGAAGCTCTAATTTAATTTAAATATCATGAAAATCCGACTTTTTATTCTGTTCCTATTTACGATAACTATCACTTATTTATCCGCACAATCAGTTGAAAATTCTGATCGGATCCTGCTGACGGCCAATACACCATCGGTAACAGCAGAAGGGAACGCTTTTATTGCCCCGGCAGACTGGTACCTATCCCAAAATGGTCATGCTACCTTTATCGAGGCGCCAGAAGGAGGATCTAGAATCGTTCTGATCGATGTGGACGCAGAAGCTGATACTTTAGCACTTGATAAAGGGTGGGCAGCTTATAAGGAACCAGTCTGGACAGTAAGGGAAGTCAATACAGCACCAGACAAAGACGGATGGTCCAGAAAAAAGAGTTTCAACTACGAAACCTCGCCAGAAGAGAAGCGATGGGTTTCTGCCGGAGTGAGATATGCCAATGAAAAGTGGACTGTTTGGATTTACGATATGGAAACAGCAGTAGGCGAGAAGCGAGGAGCCCAGGTTAGTCTGATCTTTAGTAGTCTTTTACCTAAGGGATATTCAAAGGAAAGCTTTACAGGAAAAACGGCAAATCTTCTCGATGAATCCAAAATTGGTGAATTGAGCTCCTTT
This sequence comes from Flavobacteriaceae bacterium, assembly GCA_051011235.1. Classification (GTDB taxonomy): domain Bacteria; phylum Bacteroidota; class Bacteroidia; order Flavobacteriales; family Flavobacteriaceae; genus JAHEJJ01. The sequence continues at coordinate 4,075 of JBPCUI010000105.1, read as the reverse complement.
ATTGAAACAGCCATAGAAAAGACCAAAGTGCCCGGTGTGGGCCTTGGTATTATTCAAAACGATTCTGTTGTTTTCGCGGGTGGTTTCGGTGTGAGCACATTAGGAAAAACTGATAAGGTTGATGCCGAGACTTTATTTCTTGTTGCATCAAATACTAAAGCCATGACTACCTTGCTGCTTGCCAAACTCGTGGAAGAAGGAAAGATAAACTGGAATACCCCGGTCACCGATGTCATGTCTGACTTTAAGCTTGGCAGTGAAGAGACTACCAAACGCACATTAGTGGAACACCTAATTTGTGCATGTACGGGCTTGCCGAGGAAGGATATGGAATTGATTTTCGAGTTTGGCGGAATTACTCCATCTGTACTTATGGAACGATTGGCAGTCACAGAGCCGACTTCAGATTTTGGAGAGTTGTTTCAGTATTCTAACAGTCTTGCTGCAGCCGCAGGATTTGTAGCTGGCCATGTCTTATATCCCGACAAAGAGCTAGGGGAAGCCTATGACCTGGCTATGAAGAACTATGTATTTGATCCCCTGGGCATGACAAATACCACCTTCGACTTTGGTCGTGCTCTGGCAATGGACTATGCTGATGCACACGGGACCACAATTGATGGTGAATCGGCTTCGGTAGGTATGGATTTTAATCTGGCTATCGTTCACGCCAGACCGGCAGGAGGGGCCTGGAGTACCGTTAATGATATGCTTAAGTACATCGATATGGAAATAAGCGAAGGGAAACTACCCGATGGCGAACAATATATTGATAAGGAAATCCTGCTTGAAAGACGTGTGGGCAAAGTGCCTATAAGTGAGCAATCCGTTTACGGCATGGGATTGATGATCGACAATACTTATGGAGTGGAAGTGGTTCACCATGGGGGTGACCTAATGGGGCATCATAGCGATATGATCTGGTTGCCGGAATACGGAGTAGGAGCCGTTGTACTCACAAATGGTGATCCCGGTTGGATGATCAGAGGTCAGTTTCAACGAAAATTATTGGAAGTACTTTTCGATGGGAATCCTGAGGCGGAAGATGCGGTTGCAGCTGGAAGCGTTAATTATTACAATAGCATAGCCACCAGCAGAGAACTTTACACTGTTCCCGCCGCTAAGGAATATGTTGATCAACTTTCCGCTACCTATGTCAGTGAAGATCTGGGTAGAATAGAGGTTCATCAAAAAGATGGAGCTGTCTTTTTTGATTTTGGCGAATGGAATAGCGAAATGGGCACACAGAAAAATCCGGATGGGACCATCTCATTTGTTACGGTCTCACCGGGAATCGTAGGTTTGCCTTTCGTATTGCATGAGGGCGACACCCCAAAGCTGATCATGAGAGATGCGCAACACGAATATGTATTTATTGGTCAATAGACATCTCAGGTTTAAGCGCGATAATTCTTCACTCGGTGTTGCGAATAACCCATGAGTTATCGATTGGTATCGAAGGCGGCTCCGACAACAGCTTCTGCACGATCTGAAGCCTGTGCATTCAGCCGGAATTCCTGCTCCAGGTTATGGAGCATTTTTTCCTCTTCAACACCTGCTTTGCGATCTTCGTTCCAATTTTATAGTTAAAAGGCTATTAATATTCCAATAACTAAAAGAGCTATTTCCGCGACCACATAGAGTACGAATAGACAATGCCTGGAATATGAAAAGCAGTGAACAATCTTTATCATGACATTTATCATTGTAATTCTTTCGGCTTGGGGAGATATTCAGGGTCAGATAGTTATCAGAAGATATAAACTCAACTAAAATCAGCGTTTTGATCAAAGATTTAGAAACAAAGGAAAGCATTCAAATACTGCGTACTAATTACATTGGCCATCTTGGTTACATATGGCAGGCAAGACCCTATATTGTTCCCATCACCTATTATTTCGATGAGCCTAACAACGCCATCGTCAGTTATGCATCGGAAGGTCATAAGATTATAGCGATGAGAAAAAATAAGGACGTTTCCTTGGAAGTCAATGAAATTAAGTCTGTAAATAGCTGGCGTTCGGTACTGGTGCACGGTACATTCGAAGAACTCCAGGGAATTGATGCCGAATACCAATTACATCAGTTCGCTGAATGTGTTAAAGACATTATACGTCGTAAAGAGAAAAAGCATTTACAGTTTATCAGCGAATTTTCCAGTAAACTGGACTCTGAAGGCTATCCTATTGTATGTCGTATCAAAATGGATGATATCACGGCGAAGGTTCGTGTGGATTGAACCCATGATCCGTACTTTTGGAAAAATCAAAAGTAAGCCTTGCAGCGTATCTTATTATTAATAAAAGTAGGGGCTTTTGCTATTTATCGCTTCCCGATGGTTTTAAGGTAGGCTATTAATTCGCGTGGTCTGTCTGTTTGTATCATTGTTGCCCCTTGTTCAACTACCATCCCCAATTCTCATCCGGATTCCAATAGGCCTTGTCATCCGTTTTATCAATGGCCAAAGAGTCCCAAAGGGTATTGATCCAAATATTGTCATTGTTTTTCTTTAGCTCCGGAATATAATTATAGCTATCCATATACGCGTCATGAAAGACAATCTCATAGCAGGATGGGTCTAGTGATGCTTCAAGCGATTCAACATAACTTTTTACGTCTTTTATTTTGGCAGTAATAAGTGGCATGTATATGATCTCTTTATAGAAATCCCCGAATTTGGTTTTAAATTCTTCTGTGGTATAATGCTCTTTCAAAACCACCTGTCCTATAGTATTGGTCTCTTTAAGGATAGGGTAAATAGCCTCAAAGTAGTCATCCGCCTTATCCAGATTAACCATAATTTTTCCTTTGCATTCCAGCAGAGCCTGCCTTAGGGTAGGGATCTTATAACTGGTTGGAACACCAACGCCACTCATTAATCTTAGGGAATCTATTTCAGTAAAAGTTAACTCAGATACTTTACCACTTCCGTTTGTCGTTCTGTCGACCTTTTCGTCATGCATTAGAATTAAATGGCCATCCTTGGTCTTTCTGATATCAATCTCGACCATATCAACACCTAGTTCAATGGCCGAACGAGTAGATTCGATAGAATTTTCGGGAAAACTTCTCCAGTCTGCCCGATGAGCGATAACCATGACATAGGCATCGGATTCCTGTAACGCATTCATGGACAAAGCTTTCTTCAGGTTCCAAACGTTATCGTGAATGTCGGAAAGAATGGCGATTTTCATACGTCTTGCAGTTTGTTACGGATCAATAATTATATAGCTTTATGGAGAATTCATCTATTTGTTTAAAAGGGATTTTTAAAATAGGTAAAATCAGCAGAATAGTCACGAATTAATTCTTATGCATAATGGATAGAGAAAAATTATTAGAGGCGATTGACAAGAAATACCGGGCGATGGGCCAAGACCCGGACGTGCATCTTTCCGGCTTACTGCATGCAGAATCAATGACCTACTGGGATTTTATTCAGTTGGATGCTCTTTTAGGACTTCAGATCAAAAGAACACAACACCCGGATGAGATGGTGTTTATTATGTATCATCAGATCAGCGAATTGTTGTTTAAAATGATCCTTTGGGAACTGGGTCAGATCTCGCATAATGAAAATATAGAGCCGGAGAAGTTCGTCATGCACCTCATGCGCGTGAGCAGGTATTTTGACATGCTTTCGAATTCATTTGATATCATGGGCGAAGGTATGGAAGTGGAGCAATACATGAAATTCAGGGATACCCTCACTCCGGCCAGTGGATTTCAATCTGTACAATACAGGAAAATTGAAATAGCCTCGACGGAGCTTATTAATCTCATCGATTACAGGCATAGAGAAACAATAGACAGGAATACACCCTATATCTACGCTTTTGACAATATGTATTGGCAGGTAGCGGGGATCAGTCCTAAAACTGGTCAAAAGAATAAAGCGATCCTAAATTTTGAGAAACAATATAAAAAGGAGCTGATTGAGTGGATGAAGGAATACAACGAGGTAAACCTGTGGACCAAGTTCAAGCAATTGCCGGACGAATACCGAATTAATGTGAACTTACTAAACGCCATGCGTCATTACGATCATACAGTAAATATCGACTGGGTTATGCAT